>JBGPLB010000081.1:0-20654 GCA_041486245.1 Candidatus Acidiferrum sp. | reverse complement strand
CCTGTCCTCGCGCTTGTAACGGGGGCGCATGGAACGGAATATGTTTCGATCATCGCCGTCGAAAAACTGATTGGCGAGCTTGATCCAGCGCAACTTTCCGGCACGGTGATCGAAACATATTCCGTTCCATGCGCCCCCGTTACAAGCGCGAGGACAGGCCCGGGCTTTGCGCCATTGACTACTACGACCGGAACGTTGGTCCCGGCGTCCACACCCGCCGGCACTTCGATATAGCCGTTGGCTTTTTGCCCGGGCGCGGCAGAAGCCGTGCCGACGCTAAATCGGGCTTGCGCATGGAGCGAAACGCTAACGAGTGGCACGAGCAGCGTGGAAACTAGAACATTTCGCGAGATACGCATCATTCTCCTCCTGCTTTCACAACGGGGGCCGGCTGCGCAGGTAGCGTGGCCGGAGTCGAGTCACCTTTGACGTAGTGAGCATACCAGGCAAGATAGCGCTCGAGGCGGTCTTTGATGTGCGACGGCGTGGTGAAGCCGTGGTATTCGTTGGGATATACGACGAGTTCGGTGGGAACTTTGCCGACGCGCTTCAGGGCCTGGTAAAGCTGCTCGGAGTTGATGATGGGGACGTTCCAATCGATCTGGCCGCCCATGATAAGCGTGGGAGTGGTAATGCTGGTGACTTTGTAGAAGGGCGAGAGCTTATCGTAGAGCGCGCGGTTCTCCCACGGCAGTCCCAGCTCCAGCTCCCATAATTTTTGATAATGATCGTGGCCGTAATTCGCCGAGTAGAGGACTTCGCTCGCACCGGTAATCGCAGCTTTGAAGCGCGTACTCTGCGTGATGATGAAGTTAGTGGAGATTCCGCCGTAGGACCAGCCGCCGACACCAAGCTTGTCAGGGTCGGCGATTCCCTGCTCTAACGCGTAATCCACCATCGCCATATCGTCCTGGTAGTCCTTGTTGCCCCAATCGGCAAAGATGGCCTCGCAGAATTTCTGGCCGTAACCGGAAGAGCCGCGGGGATTGGGCAAGAGCACGGCGTAGCCATTGGCGGCGAAGAGTTCCGCGAGATGGTCAAAGGAGGCGGCGTATTGACCCACAGGTCCGCCGTGAGGGCGAAGAAGATTCGGGAATTTTTTCGCCGCGTCGAAATCGACCGGTTTGTACAGGTAGCCGGCGACGGACGTTCCATCTTTGCTCTTGAAGTGAACGTATTCGACTTTGGCAAGACGCAATTGCGAAATAAGCGTGTCATTGGTTTTGGTCAGGCGCGTCAGCTCACTGCCGCTCTGAAGGAAGATTTCGTCGGGACGGTCGGAGGTGCCGATTTGCGCGGCGATCGCGCCTTCTTTACCGAGGGAAAAGTACGCAACCGTGACTCGGCCGCCGATGGGGCGAGTGATGTCGCCCCCGGTTGCGGGGATGCGGCAAAGATTCTGCGTGCCATCATCTTCCGCAAGGAAATAGATGGAATTGCCGTCAGAAGAAAAGCGCGGGCGTCGCACGCTGCGGTCGAGAGCGAGCGTCAGAACTTTTTCTTCACCTCCAGTGGATGGAGCGATGGCGAGGTGTTGCGTCGCGTAGTCAATCGCTTTAGCGTCGATCTGGCTAACGAAGGCAATCCTCTTCCCATCGGGAGACCAGGCGGGAGAGCGGTCTGCGCCGGGATTCGTTGTGATTTGCGTCAGGTGCGCGCCCTTGTCGGTGTTCTCGGCGTCAACCGCCCAGATGTCGGTGTTGAAGTTGCGGTCGGGATCAGGCGTGGAGCGGTTGCTGGTGAACGCCAGAGTTTTGCCGTCGGGAGACCAGGCGGGTTCACTGTCATCGAAATCGCCGGAAGTAATTTGCGTTACGGATTTCTTCTCAATGTTGAAAACATGGAGGTGGGAGCGGTGATTGTCGAGGTACCCGACGGTATCCTGCTTGAATTGGAGACGGTCGATCACATAGGGCGGCTGGGTTTTCGGTTTGGGAGGTGTCTTGTCTTTCTCCTTCGCAACTTCGGCGTCTTCCGGTTTGGGATCCTTAAGAACCAGAACGAGGCGAGTGCTGTCTGGAGACCACTCAAAGTCGCCGACGCCTTGGAGAATGTCCGTGAGGCGAACGGCTTCGCCTCCGAGCCGATTCAAAAGCCAGACCTGGCTTTTGCCGCCGTTGCGCGAGGAAGTGAAGGCGAGGTATTTTCCGTCGGGGCTCCATCGCGGGTGCGAGGAAGAGACACTCTCATCGGTCATGGGAAGAGGATCGCCGCCATGAGTCGAGACCATCCAGATGCGCGTCTCGTTCTTGTCTTCCTTGAGCATTTTGCTGCGCACGGTGTAGACGACCCACTGGCCGTCGGGGCTGAGTTCGGGCTGACCGACGTCGCGAATCTGAAAGTAGTCGTCAATCGTGATAAGGCGAGTAGCTGTCGAGGCCGCGCGAGATTGTCGCGGGGCCGAATCTGCTCGAGAAGCGGAAAGCGAAAGAGCTAAGACCGCGAAGACAACGGCGAGGCTGCGGATGACTTTCATGCCGAATATTCCTCCGGAAGAGAATGGGAGACAAACCGGGCGAAGTGTAGCAGAGTGACCGCCGTAGGATGTCTGAAAAATGTAAGGGGGTACGAAAGCTGTGTACATCCACATGTTTGCGTTTCGGTTTAAGGCCGGAGTGACGGAGGAACAGAAAGAAAAGATTGTCGCGGAGATACGGAAATTGAAAGCCGAAATTCCGGAGGTGCTGGAATCGTGCGTGGGGATGAATGATTCGCCGCGGGGACAGGGTTTTGAGCTGGGGGGAGTGATGAAGTTCGCGGATAAGGCGGCTTGCGAAGCGTATGGGGCGCATCCGGTGCACCAGAAATTGTTAAGTTGGCTGATGCCGTTGATCGAGCCGATTGAGGTGGATTTTCCTGGAGTGACGTAGAAAGTTCGGGAGGGAGAAGAAAGCGGCCAGCCTCGGAACGCTGGCCGAGCATGTTGATGGTTTGATTGTAGCGCCGTGCGGCGTTGGCCTACTCGTACCGGAGAGCGATTAATGGGTCGAGTTTAGACGCGCGATAAGCCGGCAAGAAACTGGCGAAGGCGGCGACGGCGGATAAAAGCACGACAGCCGCCAATAGCGTGATCGGGTCGCGCGGCCTTAAGCCGTAGAGAAGCGATTGGGCAGCTTGGGCCGAAGCAAACGCCAGGCCGGCACCGATCAGGAGACCGGCTATCGTCAGCATTCCTGCCTCGCGCAGGATCAACCTCAAAACGTCCATGCGCTCGGCGCCGATGGCCATGCGAATGCCGATCTCTTTCGTGCGCTGAACCACCATATAGGAAATAACTCCGTACAGGCCGATAGCGGCAAGCAATGCGGCCAGGAATCCAAAAAAGCCGGAGAGCGTGGCCATCAATTGATCCTGGAGAAGCGAGTCGTGAATGCGGGTCTTGAAGACTTTGAAGTCAAGGTCGATGCTGGGATTCATATCGGCGATGGTTTGCTTCGTTGAGGCGATCAGGCTGGTTAAGGGCAGCGAAGACCGAATCAAGATGTGGCCGTCGGGGTCGGGATGTTCCTGCTGGGCGGCCGGGAAATACATGAAGGGCAAAAATTCCTCGTGCATATCCTGGAATTTATTATCGGCGGTGACTCCCACAATTTCGTAAAGAGGCCGCGGCTTGCCTGGCGGCTCATGAATTCGAAACCTTTTGCCGAGTGGATCGGCACCTTTGAGAATCTTGCGGACAAAAGCTTGATTTACGATGGCAACCTTGACCGAGGTGGCCGTATCGCGGTCATTAAAATCGCGTCCGGCGAGTAGAGGTGTGCAAATGGTCTGGAAATAACCCTTGCCAAGATAATTGAGCCAGGCGACGCCTGCGTCTCCATCGGAACTCTCATTGATGACGTCATCATTCCAGGTGCTTCCGCCGAAGGGGACGAGCATGGCCTCGGCGGCGGACTCGACGCCGGGCATCGCTTGCAAGCGTTTTACCAGGTCAAGTTTGTATTCGGTGTAGCGCTCTTCCGGGAGTTTCAATTTCTGAAAATCGACGCTGGTGATCAAGATGCCGGTCTGCTGAAAGCCGACATTGAGAGTGGTTAAGTTGCGCAAACTCCTGACAAAAAGTAGTGCGCCCATCAAGAGAACTACGGAAAGCGCTACCTGCGAAACGACCAGAATGCGGCGCAGGCTGAAACGCTCGCGCCCACCCGAGGAACCACGGCTCCCTGACTGAAGCAAAGTAGCAGGTTCAGCGCGGGTGGCGCGCACAGCGGGCGCGAGCCCGAAGGAAATTGTTGTAATGACGGCAAGAACGGTGGTGAACGCAAGAACACGCCAATCCATGCCGAGATCGAGGAGTATCTGATTCTGCGGCGTACTGATGAAGGCCACAAGCATGCGGCTCACAGCGAACGCCAAAAATAAGCCGCAAATCGCGCCCGCCGCTGCAAGCAGCAGACTCTCTGAAAGCAGTTCGCGAATCATTCGCCAACGGGAAGCACCGAGCGCGCGGCGGATGGTGATCTGCCGTTCGCGGGCGCCCGCACGGGCGAGCATCAAGTTGGCGAGGTTGGCGCACGCGATAAGCAACACCAGTCCGGAAATTCCGAGGAGCAACCAGAGAGGAGTTTCGGAGTCTTGGCGCAATTCCGAAAATCCGGTGCTGGCGGAAAACGCGCCGAGCTTGTAGGCCAGATATTTCTTTACTGCTTCGGCGTCGTACCTCTCCGGAATGGTCTCCTGCAGGATGGCCGGTGTGACAGCGTTCATCTGAGCGTTGGCGCGAGCGATCGTCCAGCCGGGCTTCAAACGCCCGATGGAGGCGAGCCACCAACCGTGACGCAGCGTAAGGCGGTTGTTGCGGGGGTTGAGGATGGGCTCGACGCAAATCGGCACGGCCACGTCGAACGTATCGCCAATGGAAATCCCGTCGAACCCCGGAGGCGTGATTCCGAGAACTTCAAAGGAGTTGCCATCCAAAGTCACGCGTTTGCCAATCACGGAAGGATCGCCGCCAAAACTACGTTGCCAGAAGGCGTAGCTCAGGTTCGCGCCGCCAAGCGGGCAACCGGGAGGGTCATCTTCGGGGCCAAGCAGACGCCCTAGAACTGGAGCGATGCCGAGGACGTGAAAGAAATCGCCGCCTACGCGAATACCTTTTGCGTACCGTACTTCGCCGCCCGTGGCCAGATTGAATCGCTGGTTAGACCAGACGGCGAGTTCGGCGAAACCTTCTTGACGCTTGAGGATCTGCTCCCACATGGGGAAAGTAAGCTGGGAGTATTGACTCGAAAATTGGCCGGAGCCCCAATGGCGGTCGGCAATGCGGATGGTGCCCAGTTGCTCCGGGTTCTTGACGGGAATGGCGCGGAGGCGAATCGAATCAATGAGTTGAAAGATGGCGGTGTTGGCGCCGACGCCGAGGGCTAGCGTAAGGACAGCGATGATAGTGAAACCGGGACTGAGGCGCAGAAGGCGAAAGGCGTGGCGAAGGTCGCGCAAGAGATTGGTCATAGTCATCCCTCGGAAGTATCAGACGAGTGGAAACTCGAAAGGTTCCGTGGGGCGTGGACAACGCTGAGTGGTCCGGATAAAAAACAGGGGCAGACTAAAGTCTGCCCCCACTTGAGTTTAGAACAGAACCGCGCCTGAATCTGAAGAGGGGCACGATGAATCGTGCCCCTACAAATGCGGCAGCGCCATGTGCGTCATGGGAAGTTGCGCACGGGGACGGGCTTGGGCAGCGGTTTGCGTGGGATCATTTCGTCGCGGTTTGCTGTGAGATAGACGAACGAGGCGACGATGACGGCCATTTGTTTCATGTCGGGCTCCTGGATGCGTTCGTAAACGTCCATGTTGGAGTGGTGGGTGCGAGTGTCGTAGTCCATGGGGTCCTGGATGAATTGGAAGCCGGGGAGGCCGACGGCGTCGTAAGAGAGGTGGTCCGTGCCGCCGGTGTTGCGGATGGTGAGGGTGGTCATGCCGAGATCGTGAAATGGGACCATCCATGCGTTGAAGATGGGGGCGACTATGTCGT
Source organism: Candidatus Acidiferrum sp. (assembly GCA_041486245.1). Taxonomy (GTDB): domain Bacteria; phylum Acidobacteriota; class Terriglobia; order Acidiferrales; family UBA7541; genus Acidiferrum. Next base: position 14,680 of record JBGPLB010000081.1, on the reverse strand, counting down.
TGCCTTGAAGATAGACACCGCGGATTTTACCCGTGCAGTTGTCGACGTTGTAGTAGGCGTCGAGTTTGGCGTGCTCGGGAGTGATTTTGATGAGCTGGGTAGCAGGATCTGGGGCGTTGGGATCGCCGAAATGCTGTTTGATGTAGGCGCGTGAGCCGAGGAGACCCTGTTCTTCGCCGGTCCAGAGGCCGATGCGGACAGTGCGGCGCATTTTAACGCCGGTGGCCTTGAGGATGCGAATGGCTTCGAGCATGACGGCGGAGCCGGCGCCGTTGTCGGTTGCGCCGGTGCCAGATTGCCAGGAATCAAAATGTGCGCCGAGCATAACGATTTGGTCGGCTTTGGCTTTATCGGAGCCGGGAATTTCGCCGACGATGTTGAAGGAGTCGAGGTCGTCGTCATAGAACTTGTTCTGAATGTCCACCAGCATGGAGACGGGGACTTTCTTTTCGAGCATGCGCACGATACGGCCGTAATTTTCGTTGGCGACGGCGACGCGAGTTGGCGCCGGGGGATCTTTTTCCTTGTCGCGGCCACCTCCCTGCTGGACGAAGACGGTGCCGTCATCGCTGCGGGAAGGCTCGATCCAAGCGGCGACGCCTTCCTCAATGAGGAACTTCTGTACCTTGAGTTGGAAATCGCGCTGGGCACGGAACTGCGCAATGCGTTCTTCGATGTTTGGGCCTGCGCCGGGGACTTCAGCCTTTGCGAGGTCAGCGAGTTCGGCATCGGTGTAACGGCGAGCCTGGGGCTCGAAGCGTTCAGGACTTTCGGGGGTAGGAGCGGTGAGAACGAACTTGCCTTTGAGCTGCCCTTTGAACTTGGCGAAGTCTTCTTCTTTGGTGATGGGCGCGAAAACGGCGTCGGCGGTGACTGGGCCGTTAGTGCCAGGCGTCCAAGCTTTGGCGTAAGCGATAAGCGGGAATGGATGGGGAGCGATGACTTGGACGCTGGTGCGTTCATTGGACCAACCGCGGCCGAAAGGGCCCCACGGCTCGAGGTGGACGTTGGCGAGTTGCCATTCGCTTAGCTTGTCGGTGGTCCACTTGGCGGCTTCCTTGATGTCGGGAGAGTTGGTGAGGCGGGGGCCGTGGACATCACTGAGATAGCTGATGATTTCCATAACTTTGGAAGTCTTTGGATCGAAGCCTTCTTCCCGGATCTGATGGATTGCAGCCAGATCGGATTGGCTGACGGCTGGGGCTTGCGCTCGAAGCGGGATGACCGCCAGAAGCAAGGCTAAGACAGCAACGACACTCGCATGCTTACGCACTATCGCCCTCCGACGTTCGTTTTTGGGTGCTGCTGATTTCGGGAAACAGCCACAGGGTATCGCGTGCATGTGGTGTGACGCCAAAGGAGAAGAATGCGTTTCATGCTTGAAATGGGTGCCCCCCCACCCCGGTATTTTTTGTAAGTGCGGATTCTAAAGGGTTTTAAGTCCTGTGTTTTGTAAGTGCGGATTATAAACGGGTTAGAAGCGCGTTTTCCGTAAGTGCGGATTATAAAGGAGTTAGTGGCGAGTGACTTTTCGAGGCTGGGGGTAAACGATGGAAGTGTGGCGAGACGGAAGAAGGGGAGAAAAGTGGATCCCTCACGCAGTTCGGGATGACACCCGTGGGGGCGGAGGGCACGTGGGCACGAAAGCGCGGGGGAGGTGTTGGTCGAGGAGAACATGGGGAACGGTAGCACGGGATTGGCGAGGGAGTAAAGGTAATTACAGGGAATGGTAGAAATTGGGGGTTGAACTGCCATTAGCGGGATTGAACTGCGACGTGAGGGAACGAGGAAAAGAGTCAAGACACGCACCGTTGAAAATCCAGACGACAAGGGAGTGGCGCCCGTTCTGCACTTCCTGCCCGCGAAGCAAATCAACTGGATGCGACCGCAGCGCCGTCAGTCTTCGCGATAACGGACGCGGTCGTGCTCCACAATCCAGAGTTGCTGTTTCGGGGATCGATCCCTGAAGAGGGGGAGAAGGCGCTTCAACAGGGCGATAAGCGCCAGCTTGTCTTGAGCACGGGAACGAAATACAACTACTCCTGAGTGAAACTTTGGAGGGTATGCCTGAAGATTGCCGAAATCCAGATCCAGCGTCAGGAGAATTCTGTCTTCCGCCTGGCAGCGTTTGAATAGCGCCGAATCGTCCGCTCCAGTCAGTTTTTGATCGGCGACCGTATCCGCCTCGTGACCCGCATCCCGAAGCATCGCGGCATGTTCCGCGGGTAGATTTTCGTCGACTTTGAATTTCAAGCTGTAGTTTCCAGCGGCAGGTCTACGGTCCCCTCACGCGCCAATTCGGCCGCATATGCCAGCGCCGCGTCAATATCCGCCTCCACCAGCCCCGGGTAGCTTCGTAGAATCTCCTCGCGAGAAACACCAGCAGCGACGTTATCAATCAGCGCGGAAACCATTACGCGCGTTCCTCGCACACACGCTCGACCGTGACAAACCGCGGGATTCACACTAATTCGCTCTCGCCAGTTCTGCATCGTTATATCTTAACCCCATTTTCCTTTTCTTGATGCTGGCACACGCTGTGCCGGGCTCCGTGCTTGAACCCGAGGATCGGAACAGTTAGTTAGCGGTCGGCTGCGGCGTGCCGAGTAAGAATTTATCAGCCACCCGTCAAAAACCCCACCCTTGCAGTACCAAACCAAACCCGCAAGGACGTGCCACTCAAAGGCCCCTTTCGGATTTAGGAGTCGGCCACCCGCCGCCCACATTGTACAGACATTTCCTCATGCCTCTTCAGCTTACTCCTCCCGTATGGTATAACTGTTATACCTAATGCGATTCCACTTCGATGAGCGGAAGAGCAGGAGCCTTCGGCGGAATCCGCAGCGTGGAATCGGCTTTGAGGAAGTGCAGGAGGTTTTCTTCCATCCATACTACTCCGACGAACGCTCGGACCTGCCTGTGCAGCACCGCGCTATCGGCTGGGTGGGCGACCGCCTGTACTCGGTGATTTTTGAAATTCGCGAAGACGCGGAAGGAGAGTTCTACCATCTCGTGACTTTATGGAAAGCGACTGCGGCAGAACGCAAACTCTATGAAGAAAATGAGTCGTAAGAAGAACCCAGTCTCGGCCGAAGCCATCGCACGCATGGCGGACAACGGCAAGGACGTTTCGCACTTTTTCACCAACTCCGGCCAGATGAGGAAGCCTATCCAGCGCGTGAACGTGGATTTCACCGCAGGCATGCTCGAAGAACTTGAAAGCGCCGCCAAGGAACTTAATATCAGCAGGCAAGCGGTTATCAAAACGCTGATTCGCCAGGCGCTAGATCAGCGCCAGACGGGTAGAGGTTCCCGCCGAAGGGCGGAAAGAAATTTGGCCTAAACATCGGCGGCCTTGAAATTCGCTACATCTTGCAGTTCGCTCCCCATTTTATTGTTGGTCTTTGCAGTTCTTCGTACAGTTAAGTTGCTATTGGCGCACGGCGATCATCCTTCGTGAGGGTCACTTTCCGATTACGCGACCAGGCAGGAGTTGAGCGGCAATGGGGAGGCTGGCGATTGCTGATTTCCGTCAATCAAAGTCCCACCGACGATGCCTACGAAGAGTTCAGGTGAGAAGAGAATGAATGATTCGTGGGCTTCTTGTCTGCGGAAGTTTGCCGAACTGCCAAGCCCAGGGTGATTCCCCCGAGTGCAACGATCACAAGCGCGGAGCCGAGAATGGCGATGCCTCGCGGGATGGGACCGTGATTGAAGGTCTGCAACAAGACTCCTAAGGGGAAAATGACCGCTCCAGCCAAGAGGGCGAATGCAAGCGCTACCTTGTAGCGCTGGGAGAGCTTGATGCGATCGAACCCGATGCCGATGACAATCAACAGCATGGCCAGACCGATCCAGTGGCCATGAACGTCCACCTGGCGGTGGTAGACGTATTTGGCTTCCCTGTAGTTGCTGAATGCCGCATCGGCGGCAGCAAGATTTCGACGTGCGGCAGCGTCAAAGGCCGAGGCCAGGGAAGAACCAATGCCATTCAGCGCTTGATGCTCGGCAAAAACGGCGTACCACAAGCCGTAGGCCATGCCCCACAAAGCCAGGGCGATGCCGCCTAAAATTAGAAGCCTCCGACCGCTGGTCATCGTTTATCTCCGATTCGGGCGTCTCCGATTCGGGGGTCTCCCGTTTGGGCGTCTAGCTGGCCGGTGTAGCGGAGTATGCCGATCCACATGGCCAGCAGAGCGATGATCACCAGAAAGCCTCCAAGGTCCGCCAATCCACCGGCCAAAAGGCCGAACCGCAATTCCATCAGCACACACACGGGAAGCAGTACGGAGCCGATTGTGAGAACGCAGGCCCAACGGAGTTTCCACGTCTCGCGCAAACTAACGTAAGGCTGAAAGAAAGCGAGCAGCATCGCGAGCAGTCCAAATTCGATGATGTGTGCATGCGCGGCAATCTTGACGGCCTTATCGCCTTGAAGCTGGCCATAAGCTTCGAGGGAACGGTCGACCAACTTCGCGTCGTTTGCGGCGGCTCCGGTCGCCATGTCCATAAGAATGGATGAGTCGAGTGCTTCGTGACGATAGAGATCAGCGCCGGCGTAATAGGCGCCATGCAGAAAACCGGCGAGGACCATGACCAAGCCGCCGGCAAGCAGTATCCGTCCTGGCCTGCTGCGATCCAGGAGAAGCACATCCTGCACGGCCGCCGGTACTTGCGATCGAAAATATTTTCCCAGGCCGAGGAGAAACCCAAGGGTGGCGATGAGCACCAGCAATCCGCCGAGATCGGCAAAGATGCTGGCCCAGCCGATGGATGGCAATGGACTGTAGGCGAGGCCGACGTAATGGATGAGAAAGACTCCAACGGGAAGAAGGCCAGCTCCGATGAGAAAAAGCCAGGCGAGTCGCTGTTTTGTGACTTCACTAAATGCAATCCAAGGAAGGAGGATCGCGAGGAGGAGAGCGAGGTAGCCGAAATCAATGGCGTGGACGTGGGTGTCCACTTTGGTGCCGCGATTTTCGAGGAATGTTCCAACATCCTGAAAACTCGCGTCCACGAGTGCAGTATCTCCGGCCAGCGCCGCATGCGCGGCGGAAGCCAAGCTCGCGCCCACACGCGAGGCGTTCTGGTGCAGGACGAAAACCGCAAAAATGTCTCCGAAAAGCATTCCAATAAGGATGAGGGCAAGGCCGCCGAGCACGAGCAAGCGGCGGGCGCTGAGCGGAGCAAGAGAGGTTACGGGCATTTCATTCGCGTTTTCGACACGCGGGAATTGGTCAGAAGGCATTGAGGTGTCTTTCGACCCGGCCTAGTTATGTCCAGCGAGCAAATCTGGCTGTATCACAAGACCGCGGCCGGCTTCTCAGGGCAAACCAGCTAGAAACTGAATTTCAAAGCCAACTGAATTTGCCGCGGGTTATTAACGGCTCGCGGCGTTCCGTACAACGGGTTTGGCGACCCTTCGCGGTTGGCGGACGGAGCGACGGGACAGCCAAAGGCTGATGGGTCGACGGGGCAGAAATCGGACGCACCATAAACGGTGTTGAAGAAGCGGATGTTCAAGGTGTTGGAAAGGTTGAAGGTTTCGGCGATCAACTCGAGGCTCTTCTTTTCGTGGAATCGAAATGTTCGCGCAAGGCGGAGATCGACGCTGCGGAAGTTGTCTCCGATAAACGTATTGCGGGGATCGATCCCGACGCGATCGTTATTGCCAAAGATGTCGCCGTTGGCGTCAAATCCCGCGAATTTGGAGAAGCGCTGCGGCGACTGGATCGTGGTTATCAGCCCGATTAGAAAGTCGCGCGCGAAGACATTCCAAGTGGCGGGCGTCGTCACGGTGCCGTTCAGCACCAGGCGGTTGCGGACGTCGTCGGAAGAGAGTGCGCGCTCGGCGCGGAAGTTTTTGCTGTCCTGCGGGATCAGTACGAAACTGGGGTTCGGCCCGTCATCGATGGACTTTGACCAGGTGTAGCTGAGGCCATAAGAGAAATTCCGGGACAGCCGTTTATTAATGTTGACCAATAGACCGTCGTATTGCGAATCCCAGCGAGAGGTCGCTTCAAAATAGATGGCGATCGGAAACGTTCGGACACCGGGAGTAAACGGGCATGCGGGAACGAATGAGCAATAAAGATTCTTAGGTCCCGGACGGCCTTCTGAGTCGTGAAGAGTGACAACGGCAGTGGGGTCAGGCTGATTGACATTGAAGAAACTACCGAGATGGACGCCGCGAACGTGTAGCCCGCTGATGCTCACTGTGGTATCCGGGAGCGGCTCAAATTCGACCGCCAAACTTCCCTGGATACCGTAGGGATTCTTGCTATTTTGAGCGAAGCGCACGACCACGGAGGGGCCGAAGAATCCACAAATTGCGATGGGTTTGCAGCCAGTGAACGGATTCGTGAAGGGATCCGTGGTGTTGTCCGGATAAGCTCCGTCATTTATGAGGCCCTGTAAGGCGAGCGCAGTGATTGAGGGTTGGCTGGCGAAGGCAAAAAGTTCCGTTTTGGCGTTGAGTCCATTTTCAAATGGGCGGCCGGGATACTTTCCGTTGTTGAGCTGAGCGATGTTGCCCGTGCCTCCGCACGAAGGCTCCTGGCAGGCGAGGAGGTTGGCGGGAAGCATGCCGTGGAAGAGCCCAAAGCCGGCGCGGACGACAACATGATGTTTGCTCCCCAGGTTGTAAGCCATACCCAACCTGGGGTCGAAATTCTTCCATTGTGTGTTGAGCACATTGGAGGGCCAAGTCTCAAACTCCCACCGGATGCCAGCATCCAGGGTAAGGCGGCTGGTGGCGCGCCACTTATCTTGAAGGAAGAAACCCTCGTAGGTGTGGTTCAGGGTACCCTGCGCTTGATTGCGGATGGCGGGCGAAAAACTCGTGCCCTTGTAGACCGAAGTGTTCAAGCTTTGTTCGTCGAAATTTGGCGCTTGGAAGCGCTCAAAGAAAATCACGTTGGGGTGCTGACAGCCAGCTGGGCCGGGGCCACCGGGATCCCCGGGAGCCGAGACACATTGCGCCCCGACCCCACCCGGCGCACCGTCGTTCCCGAGGAAAGCGCCGAGGCTGGGGAAGTCCGCTTCGAAGGGATAGAAGAGCGGGAAGGATTCGGTAGTCTTCACAAAATTAAAATTGCCACCGAAACGGATGGTGTGTTTGTCGAGGCTGCGCGTGACATTGTCCACCAGCTCAAAGCGCGACTCGCGGTAGAAGTCCGGATTGCCGCGGTTCACACCGAGCGTGAAAGTATTTGATAACTCCAGATGAGGCTGAGTGGTTACGGTCGGGAAGTCAAAGGAGCGCCGGGCAAACTGCGCGCGAAGCTCATTGATAAGCTTGGGACTGAAGACGGAAACAAGCGTACTGGCAATGGACTGGTCGCGATAAAAGTTTTTCTTGAACGCGGAAGGAAGATCAAAGCCATCGTTCAACGGCGATTGATTGAGCAACCGGCCGTCATTGACGAAGTAACGCACGAAAAAGGTTTCGTTGTCACTGAAGCGATGGTCCAAGCGGAGGAAGCCGTTATCCGTATCGTTGGTGCGGAGAACACTGCCAAGATTCGGCTCCGACGGAAGTCCGTAGATCGCTTTGACTTCATTGATGGCATGTATGTTTGCCAGCACCGCGGAATTGTAAAAGGGCGACTCACCGCGCCGTTGCACTTCGTAATTGCCAAAAATAAACGTCTTGTCCTTCTGAATAGGCCCGCCAATGGCCGCGCCGAACTGATTTTGCCGGAGGACGTGCGCTCCGCTGGCCTGCAGGAGGTTGACGGCGTCGAGCTTATCGTTCCGGAAATACTCGTAGAGGGACCCATGCCATTCGTTGGTGCCGCTCTTGGTGATGATATTGACGATGCCGCCGACGGCGCGCCCAAATTCCGTGGAGTAGTCACTGTTGATGACGCGAAATTCCTGAACCGATGCCTGAGGCGGAGTGCCGCGCTGAATTCCCGAAGCTGTGGAAATATCGTCAGCGCCATCCACGGCGATGAAGTTGTAATGGATGTTCTGGCCGGCGAAGGAAAGCTTGGTGACCGGCTCAACGATAACGTCCGTGCTGCCGGATGTGGTATCGCCGATGGTTACTGCCGGGGAGAGCAGCGCAAAATCAATGAATTCGCGGCCGTTGACGGGCAGATTGACGATCTGGCGTTCGGTGATGACGGTACTGACTTGGGTCCGGGTGGGCTCGGCCAGCTCGGAGGTGGCTTCCACTTTGACTTTTTGCGTCACCTCGCCGGGAGACAGGCTGAAATCGAGCGCGGCAGACTGGCCCACTTGCAGAGTGATGTTTTTCGTCTGCGTGGCAAAGCCCGAGAAAGTGACGGTCACCTCGTAATCACCAGCCGGAAGAGCGGGGATGGAGTATTCTCCGTTATCCGAAGACTGCATCGAGCGCGAAAACCCGGTAGCGGCATTGAGGACGGCAACGCTGGCCTTGGCAATGCTTCCGCCCGAGGCATCCGTGATTCTTCCGGAAAGAGTCGCCGTCACAGCCTGGCCGGATGCGTCCGCGGCACAGAAAGAGATCAGAGCAAGCAGACAGGCAAACGAGCAGAGAAGTAGTACAGCCGTCCTTCTAAATCGGTCCATCACACGCCCCCCCAGAGACAACAGCGCCTAACGCGCATTGCACTGTTCGACGGTTTATAACAGGGCTTAGTGAGTGTCAAGCTTACATTGTTCATGGTGGGTTCTGGATTGTTCTAGACAATGCCCGGTAAGGGCGGAGACCGGAAACTGATCTAGTACCGAGATTTCAGAAGGTGACGGTCGCCGCAGAGTGAGGCGGTTAGTCGGTTGATTTGTGCGAGGGCTCGGCTGGGCGGGCCGGAGTGGGGTCGCCCTTGACGAAGTGGGCGTACCAGGCCAGGTCGCGCTGGAGGCGGTCTTGGATATGGGAAGGGACGGCGAACTCGTGGAACTCGGCGGGGTAGACGACTAGTTCGGTGGGGACGCCGAGGCGTTTTAGGGCTTGGTACATTTGCTCGCCGCCGAGGATCGGGACGTTCGCGTCGATGCTGCCGCCGAGGAAGAGAGTGGGGGTGGTGACCTTGGCGACGTTGCGGAAAGGTGAGACGTGTTCCCAGATGGCGGGGGATACCCAGGGAAGGCCTAGCTCGGATTCGTAGTCCTTTTGATATTGGTCGTGGCCATAGAGGCTGGAGAATTCTGCGGCACCGGCGCCGGAGATGGCGGCTTTGAAGCGGGTGGTTTGCGTGATGATGAAATCGGTGGAGATGCCACCGTAGGACCAGCCGCCAACGCCGAGCTTGTCGGGGTCGGCAATGCCCTTCTCGATGGCGTAGTCCACCATAGCCATGTCGTCCTGGAAGTCTTTGTTGCCCCAATCGGCGTAGATAGCTTTGCAGAAATCTTGGCCGTAGCCGGTGGAGCCGCGGGGGTTGGGGAAGAGGACGGCATAGCCATTGGCGGCGTAAAGCTGGGCTAGATGGGAGAATTCTGCGTAGTAGGCCCATTGGGGGCCACCATGGGGGATGAGAAGAGTCGGATATTTCTTGCCGGAGACGAAATCGAGAGGCTTATATAGGTAGCCAGAGACGGAAGTGCCGTCTTTGCTCTTGAAGTGGACGTATTCGCCGGGGGAGAGCTTGAGTTGGGAGAAGAGAGCGTCGTTGACGTGGGTTAGTTGGGTGAGTTTGCCGTTGATGAGTGTGTAGATTTCATCGGGGCGGTCGATGGCTGCGATTTGAGCGGCGATATTGCCGCTGGCGCCACCGCCGACCGAGTAGGCGCTGACCATGACACGGCCAGGGATGGGGCGAGCGCCTTGTTGGCCATCGCCAAAATTGATTTCGGCCAGGTTCTGCGTGCCGTCGTCATCTGCGATGAAATAAATGGACTTGCCGTCGGTGGTGAAATGGGGTGTGTAGACGTTGCGGTCGAGGGAGAGTGTGAGGACTTTGGCGGGGCCGCCAGTGGCGGGAGAGACCGCGAGATGACGGGTGGCGTAATCGAAGAGTCTCGGATCGAGTTGCGTGACGTAAGCGATCCAATTGCCGTCGGGAGACCAGGCGGGAGACGTTTCTGCGCCGGGGTTGGTGGTGACTTGAGTAAGGTGCGCGCCTTTGTCGGTGTTGGCGGCCGAAACGACCCAGATGTCGGAGTTGTAGGTGAGGTCGGGATCCGGCGTGGAGCGGTTGCTGGTGAAGGCGAGGAGCTTGCTGTCCGGGGACCAGGCAGGCTCGGAGTCGTCGAAGTCGCCGCTGGTGATTTGGATTAGAGATTTCTTGGAAAGATCGAAAACGTAGAGATGGGTGCGGCGGCGATCGAGATAGCCGACTTCGTCGAGTTTGAATTGGAGGCGGTCGATAACCCAAGGCTTTTTAGGTTTGGACTTTTTGTCTTTGGCATCGTCTTGGGCATCGTCGTCGGAGACAGCAGAGGAGTGGGCAGCGGATGGGGATTTTTCTTTCGCGGCAGCAAGTTCCTCGGGTGAAGGGTCTCTCAGGACGAGGACGAGACGGCGAGAGTCCGGAGACCAGGAGAAATTTTCGACATCTTGAACTGTGTCAGTGAGTTGCTGGGCTTCGCCACCGAGGCGATTCAGCAGCCAGACCTGGGTTTGGCTATCGCCGCGTTCGGAGAGGAAGGCGAGGTATTTGCCGTCAGGGCTCCAGCGGCCGTGGGAGGAGGAGAGGCCTTCGGCAGTCATGGGCAGCGGATCGCCGCCTGAGGTGGGGACCATCCAAATGCGCGTTTCGTTTTTGTCAGTCTTCAAGGAGGATTTGTCGACTGCGTAGGCGACCCACTGGCCGTCGGGGCTGAGCTGGGGGTCGTGGACAGCGAGGATCTGGAAGTAGTCGTCGATGGTGATGGGGCGTGGTGACGTTGAGGCGACTTGAGGGGAAGCGGAGGGCGACAGGACGAGAGCGGCGAGGAGAATTGGCAGAGGACCGAGTTTCATCTAGTTGACTCCTGAAACGGAAATGAGTGCGAACGCAAACCGGCGAGTTTAGCACAGCGGAAGAGCGGTCATCCTCGGGAGGATGACCCTACACGAGCGCGGGGGCAGATAATCGTGAGATGAAAAATTATGCGGACGAGTGTATTTTCTTGTTGCGCGGCGGAGCGAAACTTGTATTCTGCGAATGCGAACTCACTTCACCCATCGCGAGAGTGAGCATCGCTTAGGAGGACGAGAGTAAAAATTGAGTTCTTTATCCCTTCCTGCCCGGATTTCTTCCCCTGCAATTTCAACAGCGAAAAAAAGAGTCGCAAAGCTGACGCTCTGGCCGCTTGTGGCGGCGACGTTTTTCATGGTGTCTGGCGGGACGTATGGGACGGAAGAGATCGTGCATGGAGCGGGCTACGGGCGCGGGATTCTGATTTTGCTGTTGTTGCCGGTGCTGTGGTGTTTGCCGACGGCATTCATGATTGGGGAGCTTTCGAGCGCGCTACCGGCCGAGGGCGGCTACTACGAGTGGGTGCGGCGAGGATTAGGAGACTTCTGGGGATTTCAAGAGGCATGGCTTTCGCTGGCGGCGAGTATCTTCGACATGGCAATTTATCCGACGTTGTTCGTGTTCTATCTGAAGCAAATGTCGCCGTGGTTTGGGGCGGAGAGCCATGCGGTGCTGGCCGGTCTGTTCGTGGTAGTGACTTGCGCGATTTTGAATGTTGCTGGAATTCGAGTGGTGGGAATCACATCGCTATGGCTGTTCTTCTTACTATCGGTTCCGTTTGCGGTGATTGTGGTGATGGCGCCGTTTAAAGTTGGAGCGTTGACAATCGGCCACGGGGCGGTTGATGCGACGGGTCTGGGCCTGCTGGGCGGCGTGCTGGTGGCGATGTGGAATTATATGGGATGGGACAACGCGTCGACGATTGCGCAAGAAGTGGAGAGACCACAGCGAACGTATCCGAGAGCGATGATCGCAGCGGTAGTTCTGGTTTCGCTGACGTACGTACTGCCGTTTCTGGCGGTGTACTTTACCGGGATTCCAGCATCGGCCTTTGAAGCAGAGGGTGCCTGGGCCACGGTTGCGGGGCTGATCGGCGGAAAAATATTGGGTTTCGAGTGGCTGCGCTTGCTGATTGTGATTGGCGGGATGATGAGCGCGTTTGGGATGTTCAACGCGCTGGTGATGAGCTACTCGAGGCTGCCGCTGGCGATGGCGCGAGACGGGATGCTGCCGAAGATCTTCGCGAAGACGAGCGCGAAGACGCAAGCACCGTGGGTGGCGATTTTGGTTTGCGCGGGATGCTGGGCGCTATGCCTGGGGTTGAAATTCGAGAAGCTCGTCACACTGGACATCATGCTGTATGGAGCCAGCTTGATGCTGGAGTTCGTGACGCTGGTGGTGCTGCGAATCCGCGAGCCGGCGTTGAAGCGCGGGTTCCGTGTACCGGGCGGACTGACCGGGGCGGTCATGGTGGGAGTTTTTCCACTGCTGCTGATGAGCCTGGCGATGGTGAAGAGCGGGAGCGAAACAATTCTCGGTATCAACGGTATGGCGTTTGGCGGGATTATCATCGCCGGCGGATTTGTTCTTTATTGGGCGACTAAACCTTTGCGACGATTGGTGATTGCGCCGGCGGCCACGCCGAATGCGGCATTAAGCGAGTAAGCTACGACGCGGCGAGCGTGCTGCTGATATACTCCGCAGTTCATTCCAATATCCTTTTTTCATCAGGAGACCAGACGTGAAGACCTTGCGCCGTTCCCTGCCATTCCTGCTTGCTGGTGTCGTGGCTCTGTGTGTGCACGCCGCGGGTGCGACTTTGCCGGATACGGGGCCGCGATTCGATCAAAAGCTACTTGGCGGAATGCACTGGCGAATGATCGGGCCGTTCCGCGCGGGGCGATCGCTGGCGGTGACGGGAGTGCGCGGGCAGGCGGATATCTACTACTTCGGCTCAGTGAATGGAGGAGTCTGGAAGACGAACGATGCGGGGCGGACGTGGAATCCGATATTTGATGCGGAGCCAGTCGGATCGATCGGGGCGATTGCGGTGGCACCATCGAATCCGAATGTTATCTACGTGGGGTCGGGCGAGGCGGACATGCGCTCGAGCATTTCGTCCGGGAACGGGATGTATAAATCGACTGACGCGGGAAAAACGTGGGAGCACATTGGGCTCGAAGACACGCGGCAGATTGCACGGATTGTGGTGGACCCGGACAACCCGGAAAAAGTCTTTGTGGCTGCGCTGGGGCATGCGTACGGGCCGAACAAAGAGCGCGGCGTTTTTCGTTCAAAGGATGGCGGGAAGACGTGGGAGCAGGTGCTTTTCAAGGATGAGAATACGGGCGCGATTGACCTGGCGATGGAGCCGGGAAATCCGAAAGTCATTTATGCGGCTTTGCTACAAACGCGGAGGCCGCCGTGGAGCATTTACGCGCCGTCGAAGGGGCTGGGGACTGGGATCTATCGTTCGAAGGATGGCGGGGAACACTGGGAGCAGTTGACTGGACACGGATTGCCTTCGGAAGACCTAGGGCGGATGGGGATTGCGTTTGCGCCGAGCAATCCGAAGCGGATTTATTTGATTGCGGATGCGAAAGAGGGCGGGCTGTACCGCTCGGACGACGGCGGGGAGAATTGGGAGCGCGTTTCGAAAGATGCGAGGATTTGGGGACGCGGATGGTATTTCTGCGAAGTGAGCGTGGATTCTAAGGATGCGGATACGGTGTACCTGCCGAATACTTCGATGTACCGATCGCGGGACGGCGGAAAAACGTTTACAGCGATTTAGGGCGCGCCGGGCGGCGACGATTATCACCAATTGTGGATCGACCAGGACAACCCGGAGCGAATGATTTTGGGATGCGATCAGGGCGTGATCGTGACGCGGAATGGCGGGGAGACATGGAGCTCCTGGTACAACCAGCCGACAGGACAGTTTTATCACGTGGCGACGGACAACCGATTTCCATATTGGGTTTACGGAGCGCAGCAGGACAGCGGCGCGGCAGCGACAGCGAGCCGGAGCAATTGGCGGGCGCTGAATTTCATGGACTGGCGGCCAATGGAAGCGGGCGGAGAGAGCGATTACACCGCGCCCGATCCGGTGAATCCGGAAATTATCTACGGCGGAACGGTGGCGCGGCAGGACTTACACAACGAGCAGGTGCAGCAGATGCCGCCCACACTGATGTACCCCGGGGAGTATCGGAAGACCTGGACAGTGCCGCTGGTTTTTTCGGAGATTGAGCCGCACGTGTTGTACTTCAGCGCGCAGGTTTTGTTTCGAACGGCCGACGGCGGAAATTCGTGGCAGAAGATTAGTCCAGACCTGACGCGGGAAGAGCCGGGCGTACCGGCGAATCTCGATGCGGCGACGGCGGCGGATGCTCCGGCATCGAAGCGGCGCGGAGTGATTTACACCATCGCCCCGTCGCCGAAGCGAGCGGGCGAGATTTGGGTGGGAACGGATGACGGATTGGTGCAACTAACGCGCGACGAAGGGAAAACGTGGAAGGAAGTGACGCCTCCGGAGGTGACGGCGTGGAGCAAGGTAACGCATATCGAAGCCTCCCACTTCGATGCAGGCAAGGCGTATGCCGCGGTGGACCGGCACCGGTTGGAGGATATGCAGGCGTATTTATACCGAACGAAGGATTTCGGGAAAAGCTGGCAACGCGTTTCAAATGGGATTCCGGAAGGAAGCTTTTTGAATTGCGTGCGGGATGATCCGAAAGTCGCGGGACTGCTTTATGCGTGCACGGAAAAAGGTGTGTACGTTTCCT
>JBGPLB010000080.1:0-20788 GCA_041486245.1 Candidatus Acidiferrum sp. | reverse complement strand
TGTCTCTCCTTGCTACCATCCCGCTTTACGATTTACAGTGTTTCCTTCTCCATGAGCATCTATTCCACGCCGCCACTCACCTTTGGCGCAGTTCGCACGTATCCGCTCTCTTCTCGAAAGAGCAAAGTCAGCGTCCGCGACTTCGCCAAACCTCCCGCAGCCACCGCATCTCTAACAAGATTTCTTGACTCACTTCCCAATTTTCTCGCTGCAAACGATCTACGCCACCTCCTCGCCGCCATCCATCGCGCGCGGAAACAACGCGCCCCCATCCTCTGGGGCATCGGCGGCCATGTCATCAAAGTCGGTCTCGGCCCCATCCTCATCGATCTCATGCGCCGCGGCTTCGTCTCTGGCATTGCCATGAACGGTGCCGCGCTCATTCACGATTTCGAAATCGCTCTCGCCGGCAACACTTCCGAAGATGTCGACGCCGGCCTCGGCGCCGGCCAGTTCGGCATGGCTAGCGAAACCGGGGAGTACGTCAACGAATTCTCAAAACTTGCCGCTCGCCTCCACATCGGCTACGGCGAAGCTGCCGGCCAGTTCCTCACCAGCGGCGTCCTGAGCGTCAAACACGCCGCCTCCAGCGTTCTTATTGCCGCTTATAAACAGCGTATCCCCGTCACCATTCATCTCGCGATTGGCACCGACATTCCTCACATGCATCCCGCCGCCGACGGTCCTTGCCTGGGCGCGGCCACGTTTCTCGATTTCCGCCTCTTCTGCGCTCTCGTGAAACAAATGCACCCCGGCGGTGTCTACTTGAACTGGGGATCAGCCGTTCTTCTTCCCGAAGTTTTTCTAAAAGCCGTGAGCGTCGTCCGCAACCTTGGTGTGTCCTTGCAGCCAATCACCACTGCCAACTTCGACTTTATCCAGCACTACCGTCCGTTGCAGAATGTAGTGAAGCGTCCAACCGTATCCGAACGCGGAGGCCGCAAATCGGCTTCGCGCGGCTTCGCCATCACGGGCCACCACGAGCTGCTGATGCCTCTGGTGGCCGCCGCGCTCGCTGCTGGCTGGCCAAAAACGCTGCGCTAAGGAAAACGTTGAACCTCTTCGACGATAACTCGCCTCATCCGCCAGATCAGGACCCCTCTTCGCCATTTCCCGCGGAAACCGGCGCTGATATGCCCCAGCCGCTTTCGATTCCTGCCGCCCCTCCGCTCGCCGGCGATCCCATCAGCCTCGCCGCCACGGATCCCCCTGCAGTCGCATCCTATCCCCTTAAACCCTCCCTGCCTGAGGACTTGCGCATCTCTTGGTCCTGGCTGCATCTCGTCTTGTTTCTTTTTTTCGGATTCTTCAGCTTGATCCTCATCCAGGGAAGCTTCGCGATCTATTACGCTCCCCTCCGCCATTTTGCCAACGAAAAAGAATTCGCGCGCTTTGTCCTGTCCAAGCCGGCTTTCGCCATTGGCAGCATGGTTCTTTGGTATGCCTTCATTTTCTTGTTTCTCTACGTCACACTGGCGGTCCTGCGCGGCTTTCCCTTCTGGCGAACTCTAGGCTGGCGAAAGCTCACCCGGCCCAACGGCGGCCCGCCGCGGCGTCCGTGGCTTTTTTTTCTTGCCGGCTGCGGTCTTTCTCTTGCGGTATCCCTCGTTACCATCAAAGTTCAGCCGCCAGATAATGTGCCGATCGAAGAACTTTTCCGCTACAAAAACACCGCCATGCTCTTTATGGCCATGGCCGTTTTGGTGG
This sequence comes from Candidatus Acidiferrum sp., assembly GCA_041486245.1. GTDB lineage: Bacteria > Acidobacteriota > Terriglobia > Acidiferrales > UBA7541 > Acidiferrum. The sequence goes on along the minus strand of JBGPLB010000080.1, from coordinate 19,081 downwards.
CGCCACTCGTTGAGGAAACCGTATTTCGCGGTTATCTTTATCCGTTGTTTGCGAAAACTTTCGGCGTGGCCACCAGCGTCCTCGTTACCGGCGTACTTTTTGGATTAATGCACGGCGCCCAGCTTGGCTGGACCTGGGGTCTTGTTTCGGTGCTCATCGTCGTCGGCGTGATCTTCACTCTTGCTCGCGCTCGCACCGGCTCCGTATTCGCCAGTTTTTTGCTGCACCTGGGTTATAACTCCATGATCGCTCTCGTCACCATACTTGGAACTCAGGGCTTCACTAAAATTCCGTCTGCTCACTGACGGATTCGTTTTCTTCTCGCACCTTCGCTACAATGATTCCTTCCGGAGACGCAACAAACATGTACGTAGCACAGCCCATCGAATGGACCGACCGCGGCGTGGTCATGCTTGACCAGCGCCTCCTTCCCGGCGAAGAAATCAGCTATACCTACACCAGCTATCGCGAAGTCGCCAAGGCCATCCGCGACATGGTCATTCGCGGCGCGCCGGCAATAGGTGTTGCAGCGGCCATGGGCGTCGCGCTGGGTGTCCTTCATTCCTCCGCAAAGTCAGTCGAAGCACTGCGCGCGGAATTTCCGGAAATCTGCGACACGCTTGCCAAGACCCGCCCCACCGCTGTCGATCTTTTCTGGGCCATCGAGCGCATGAAGCGCCGCTTTGTCGAACTCACCGCCCAAACTTCGAACTTGTCGAAAATCTGCGAAGCCATGGTCCAGGAAGCGCGGCAAGTTCATCTCGAAAAGAAAGCCACCGACGAAGCCATCGGCCGCTTCGGCTCCGAATTCATGCCCAGCCATGGCCAGGTTATGACGCAATGCAACGCGGGAGCTCTCGCCACCGGCGGCATCGGCACCGCGCTAGGCGTCATCCGTATCGCTTTCCAACAAGGCAAGAAGTTGCACGTCCTCGTGCCCGAAACGCGTCCCTATTTGCAAGGCGCCCGCCTCACCGCGTGGGAACTCCACAAAGGTGGCATTCCGCTCACGCTCATTACCGACAACATGGTCGGCCATTTTCTGAAGACGGGCAAAGTCGGCGCCATAGTCACCGGAGCCGACCGCATCGCCGCCAACGGCGACACCGCCAACAAAATCGGCACCTACCAAATCGCCGTCCTCGCCAAAGAAAACAACGTCCCTTTTTATATCGCCGCTCCCGTCTCCACCTTCGATCTCTCGATCCCCGACGGCGATCACATTCCCATCGAGGAGCGCTCCGCCGCCGAAGTCACTCATTTGCAGGGTGTTCGAATCGCGCCCGACGTTCACGCTGCGCATCCCGCCTTTGACGTCACACCCGCGCGCTACATCGCCGCCATCTTCACTGAACGCGGCGTCGCCCGCGCCCCGTACACGGAGTCTTTACGTGCGCTGGCTCAATCGGCGCAAATCGCCGCCGCCCCGTCCACTCGGTAAACGATGCCGCCCATTCGAATGCTCCACAAATTTCAAAAAACAATTCACAGAACAATTCATGTCGTAGCTTTTTTCGCGTTATTTCGGCCAGGCGTTTCCGCAGCCCAGCGGCCAAGCGGATCACGGTCAGCCAAATCACCGACCATCCGCCTCCATCCCGCGAATCCACACTACTTCCTCTTCCGCGGAAAGGCAGTCGTCCTGATTACCAGCGGCGAACACTATGGCGCGGTGTTGAACAGGGACTTTGACTATCATCCTTATCTCTCCACACTGGAAGCTGAGGGGCTCAACTACACGCGCCTCTTCACCGGCTCCTATGTCGAAGTCCCCGCGAAATCCTTCGGAATTTTGCACAACGATCTGGCCCCCGAGCCCGGACGCTTCCTAGCGCCATGGGCGCGCAGCGACACTCCCGGCTATGCTGGCGGTGGAAATAAATTCGACCTCGATCGATGGGATCCCGAATTCTTCGCCCGTTTTCGAGATTTTCTTTCGAAAGCCGCCGAACGCGGAATCGTGGTCGAGGTGACGCTCTTCTCCTCTCACTACGACGAAGCGCAATGGCGGATGAGCCCGCTGAATCCCGCCAACAACATCAACGACATCAAGGCCATCGACTGGAAGAAACTTCACACACTCGAAAACGGAAACATCCTCGCCTATCAGGAAAAATATGCGCGTAAACTCGTCCGCGAAGCGAACTCCTTCGACAATGTCATCTTCGAAATTCAGAACGAGCCCTGGTCGGACCGCCCCGTTCTTGCCGGCGTCATCAACCCATACCTCCGCCCGCCCGCGCGCGATAACTTTCCCAATTCAATTGATCTGCCGGATGAACTTTCCATGGCATGGCAGGCCCGTGTGGCCGAGTGGATCACGCAGGAAGAGTCCGCCCTTCCAAATCACCACCTCATCGCCCAGAACTACTCTAATTTTTGTCTGCCTGTCCGAGAGATTCTCCCAGGCGTCGGCGTCGTGAACTTTCACTACGCCTATCCCGATGCTGTCCTTTTGAACTACGGCCTCGGCAAAGCAATTTCCTATGACGAAACAGGTTTTCTCGGCCGAGATGATGACGCCTATCGACGCCAGGCGTGGAATTTCATGCTTTCCGGCGGGAGCGTTTTTGACAGCCTCGATTATTCCTTTACGACCGGCCACGAAGACGGCTCCTACTCCGAGCCAAATGGTCCCGGCGGCGGCAGCCCCTCTCTTCGCCGTCAGCTTCGAGTCCTCCGCGACTTTCTGCAGTCGTTCTCTTTGGTTGATCTTCGCCCAGATGCCCGCACAGTGAAGCACGCCGCAGGAGTAACCGCTCGAGTGCTCTCAAATCCAGCCATGGAGTACGCCATCTATCTCGACGGCAACGGCCCCACAGACGTGATTCTCGAACTGCCTCGCGGACAGTACTCCTGCGAGTGGCTTAATATAAAAACAGGAAGCATCGAACAGTTGGAAAAGTTTACCCATAAAGGCGGCGGGAAGCTTCTAAGTTCGCCAGCTTTCCAGAGCGGAATCGCCTTGCGCCTGAATCGGACGTCCCCGGCATCCCTGCGATAGCCTTACTGTTACTCAATTTTTGTCCAGAGTAGCTAGTCCAAATCTTTTTTGGACGGTCCATTCGCCGTGGATTCCAAAAATACATTGTGCTGTGGCGGTGGCATCGGAATATCTCCCATGCGATCCCTCCAAAGAAACTTGTTCAGCAGCGCGGTATCGACTGCGTCGGCGTGGCTGAAATCCAGGTTTTTCCCTTCTTTCCACTCCTTCGTATTTATTTGATAGATCAATCCATTGTCGCGATTGCGATAGTCCGTGCTAAAGGCCGGCTGCTGCCCCGTCCCGCTGAAGAGCGGTGCCATGACTGCCGCCCGCGAATCGTTCGCGTTCATCGGCGGCACGCCGAGCAGCGATTCAATCGTGCGAACCACATTGATTGTCGTGTAGAAAGAATGGTCAACAAACGGTTTCACCTCGTCTCCTTCTCCCCCGGGCAGAGGCGAGTACTTGCTGATCACAAACGCGATGCTCCGGTGCGAGTCCACGTGATCCGGCCCGTCTTGCGCATCGTCTTCCAAAATAAGGAACGCCGTATCATCCCAATAGGGGCTGTGAGACACCGCGTCTACCACTCTTCCAACAGCCAGGTCATTGTCCGCTACCGACGCGGCTGGCCGCGGTTTCCCTTTTTCCCCGCCTGCGGTGTGATCGTCCGGCAGTCGCAGAAGAATAAATTGAGGCATGGTATCTTTGCCGGCCTTTCGCGAAGCCACAAACTGATCGAACTCGTTCAAGAATTCATCGGCGCGCAACTGATCCGGATACGCGACCTCAAAGTCAGGAAACAGCGGATCGAAGTGGCCCTGCAATTCCACTTCGCTTGCCACATTTTCCGCCAGAATCGGAATCGCCCACGGATATGGACTGGGGCCGCCTCGCGGATCACCGACATTTTTTTCGAGACTTTCGCCCTTTTTGATCGCAGACCGCGCGCAAGCCTCTCCCTCCGCTTTGGGCGGTCCCCAGTCGGACTGTCCGCCACTTTTCTTTTCATTGCACCAGCGGCTCACTATGTATTCCCCGTAGTGCCGGTACGATACGTTATGGCTTACAAAATTCTTCCAAAGGTACCCGCCAGTGGGCTCTCCGGCATCTGGAACTCCGTCCTCCACGGAAATGCCGCTCAGCAACGTCCCTTCCGAATCGTAGGTATGCTCTTTTCCGCGGTAGCCGATAGGCCAGGTTTTCGAAATGTAATCGGAAATTGACGCGGAAGTCGACCACACATGGCCGTCACCGGAAACATCTCCGCTGTCGTAAAAATTATCAAGAATCCCGAATTGCCGCGCGAGCCTGTGCTCGTTCGGCGTGATGTCCTCGCCATACATCGTTAGTGATGGATCGCCATTGGCCCCCGCAAGATCGCCAAACACCTGATCGTAGGTGCGATTTTCCTTGATGACGTAAATCACATGGCGGATTTTATTTTCGCCCCCCGCAAACCGCACCTCGTCGCCATTGCCGCGCAGCGCGTTCATCTCAACTACCTGCTTTGTGTACGCCGCCAGATTCGACCTCACCTCCGCAAGAGAAATACGCGCGAGCGATCCGTGAATCATGGCCGGTCCGTATGGGTAACGCGTACGGCCATCGTCTTTCTTCCCGATCGGCTTCGGATTTGGTCCAGAACCGCGTCCTTTGGCGCTTGCCATGAGAATATCTTTCCCGGTTACCGCGACCACCGTCGGGTACCACTCCGTGGGAATGAATCCAATGGCTTTGACGTCTTCACCTGGGCGGCCGACAGTAACATCCTCAAAGTCGAACACCCCTACCGAATCCGAAATTGCATTCGCTGAAAAAAGCGTCCGTTCGTCCGGCGAGAGCGCCAAGTATTCAGGATCGCTTCCGCCGTATTTTTGTCCTGGCAGCTTCGTCGAAAAATAAGACAAAACTCTTCCCGAGTTCGCGTCCAGTTCCGCGATTTCGTCGCGGTTGGTCAGCGCGACGTACAGACGCGAATTATCCCGGTTCAATAGCAGCGCCGTCGGATGCGACCCTCCCGCAAGTGCTGATGCTGGCTTGCGCAACGGGATGATCCGCAGCACCCGTCCATTCAGCAAGTCGAGCTCCGCTACGGAAGAAGCGTTCCACAGCGAAACGAAACCGCGCTTCCCATCTTTCGTCATCACCGTCGTATACGGCAACGATGCCGGGATCCGCTTCATCGTCGAAAGATCAAACCTGTAAACGATTTTGCCGTCCCCGGTATTGAGCAGCACCGCTTCATCGGAGTTGTTGTTAGCCACGAGCAATCTTTCTTCTCCTCCACTTTCAGCGACGCTCAGCCCCGCCGGGTATGTGACGTCTTTGTATTCATTTCGGCGAAGTTTTCCCTGTGGGATTTTCGTGCGGGGTGGCATGGGCAGGAATCGCTCCGGTGCAATCCGCCCGTCCTCAAAGCTGTAAACGGCGATGCCGTTGCCCGTGCTCCCTTTCTTCTTGCCCAGCGGATCTGTGAGCGAGGCCGTGCTGGCAAAGATGTGCTTCCCATCGAGGCTGAATGCCAGGCCCAGAAAATATGTTTGCCGCGCTTTGCTTCCGAGGCGATTATCGGGGAAATCGGTGAGCTCATTCGTTCTTAGATTGAGCACCGAGAGCGACTGCTTCTCGCCCGAACTGTACGCGCCGTATCCACTGTGCAGGAGCACCGCGAACCATCCATCGGGTGAAATCGCGATTGCCGTTGGAAGGTTGTTGGTCTGGCTCGGCGCGCCTGGAACTTCTCCCAGCAATTTGCCGTTCGGCAGTTGCACAGTGTGTGGGGCATCTTGGGCAAGGAGAACGGGTGCCGCGATAGGAAGAAACAGAACACAGAGAATCAGAAAAGGAAGTTTACAAACTCTACCAATACAATTCGTCATCGCGCGAGCATAAAAAATGTGCATCGCAAGATGGTAAACCTCGCGGCTTGAATTTGTCGCCATGGGATCCCCGTGATCTTCTGGTTTTGCTGGTGTGGCTCCCGAATCCTACGCTGCCAATCCACTTGCGGCAAGTTCCTCTTCTGCGCGCTCACTGCCTCCCGCCCTCCGATGTTCGCGCAACTTTTGCGCTGGGTTCTGAGCTTGACGCCACGAATCGTCTGGCCTATGGTTCAGCCCCAAGCTAAAATTGACGTTGCAAATTCCGCGAAAGTGCCGCGCTTGCGCAAAGGTATTCGCGCAAAGAAAGGTCCCGCATGCCCGCCGTCGAGGCCAAGAATTATCACATCGATGCCCTGCGCGAATTCAGTACTCGGATCTTTCTCCACTTCGGCGTCCCCAAAGTCGATGCCACGCAGGCTGCTGACGTCCTCGCCTCGGCTGATCTGCGCGGGATCGATTCTCACGGCGTGGCGCGTCTCTACAGCTACTTTGGACTCCTCAACGAAGGGCTGATCAATCCCAAGCCCAAGATCGCGACAGTCCGTTCCACGTTGAGTACAGCGACCATTGATGGCGATAACGGCCTCGGCCTCGTCGTCGGTCCACAATCAAATCGCATCGCGATGGACATGGCGGACAAAGCCGGCTCTGGCTGGGTCAGCGTCTGCAACACCAATCATTTCGGAATCGCTGGCTACTACGTCCTTCAGGCCCTCGAGCGCGAGATGATCGGTTGGGCCATGACCAACTCCAGCAGCCTCGTCACGCCTCTCTGGGGCGCACAACGCATGCTCGGCACCAATCCCATCGCCATTGCTTTTCCCGGCAAAGAGGAACCGCCTATCGTGATTGACATGGCCACTTGCACCGCCGCCTACGGAAAAATTGAAATGGCTCGCCGCAAAGGCGAATCAATCCCTATCGGCTGGGCAATCGATAAGCAGGGGCGCAATACCACAAATCCCGATGATCCCGTGAACGGTGGCTGCCTTCTTCCGCTCGGTTCTGACCGCGAAGGCAGCGGGCACAAGGGCTACGCCTTGGCCATGATGGTCGATGTGCTTTGCGGAGTGCTCAGCGGCGCGAACTGGGGGCCCTTCGCTCCGCCATTCGCGTTGCGTCAGGAGATTCCCACGACTAGCGTCGGCAAAGGCATCGGCCATTTTTTTGGCGCGATGCGTCTCGACGGCTTCATCGACCCTGACACCTTCAAGCGTCAGATCGACGACTACGTCCGCGTTTTTCGCGCTACCAAACCTGCTCCTGGCACCAACGGGCCGCTCATTCCCGGCGATCCCGAACGCCTCGCAGATGCCGAACGCCGCAAAAACGGCGTGCCGCTGATCCTGCCCATCATCGAAGACCTCCGCGCTATCTCCAAGCAAACCGGCATCCCGTTCGACTAACTTCACGGGAGCGCGACGGCTGCTCGCATCTTTTACGCTGGGCGGATCCTCATGACCACTCTTTCGCGCCGGCTGAGAAGCGCGAAGAGACCCAGGAGTTGTTTCCACGGAAAATATTTTTTATTGAGCAGCTCCATGCCGGATGTCGCTTCTTCACCCGTCACGATTTCTGCCCTGGCGTCGACCGACTCGCCAAGCAGTTCGCCGCGCATTGTGCAGGGCGCGATTTTCACGCGGCCGTTGTTGCGAATGCGTTTCACTTTTCCTGTGTTTCCGATTGTGTAGATGTAGATCGCAGCGCTATCTCCCGCCAGGTCTCTGGCTGGATCCGCGGCGAACCACACCGGCGTCTTTACGCCCTCGCCACTCTTTTTGAATGTCTCCAGGCTGAGATATTTGCGATCGCGAAAAGCCGCAAGTCCCATCGCATCGCTCCTGTTCGTTCGATGCACTCCATTCTATATGGGGCACAGGCAGAAAGGGCAAGCTCGCAAAGAGCCCGCCCCTTCGAAAAGTGCGATCCGTTTTCTTCATTGCGGCTCCGTACTCCCCGTTAAGCATTTCCCGCCGTTTACTTCGCGCGGACGTAGGTTACATCTTCCGTAAATGCGTCTTTCTGATCCTTGCGGAAAGTCCAGGCCGTTTTGAAATGATCGTTGTCGATAAAAGTGTACACGGCATGATGCATGTGTCCATCGTTCGGGCTCTTCAAGTTGGTCGCGCTCTCGAACTCAAACGTCAGCGTCTTCGTGTCTGGCACATAAAGTCCGCGCATCGTCGGCTGATTGCCCGCCATGCAGTAATGGGTCATCTTCAATTGTTCGCCATCCAGGTAGTAGAGCGTAATCATCTCCACCTGTTTGCCCTCTTCAGTTACGTGGGCCCTCTCGATGACCGCCGTTCCGCCCGACGTTAGCTCGAGGTCCAGCGTGGCTCTTTCTCTGTTCGACTTCTCGGTCTCCCAATGGCCCGCGAGCGATTTCAATTGTTCAAAGGCCGCCGTGCCGTTGCCTCCTGCCCTGGCCGGCCTGATTGCAATTGCAAGTATGAGTGCTGCGACAGCTGCCAACACTTTTGTTGCTTTTCTCATGTTCTTGTTTTCCTCCTCGTTTATTTATGGACTGACTTTCCATTGATTCGACCACTCGAAACTTATCGCGCCGCAGTCGAAGCTTTCACTTGATTTCCAAATTTCTGAGTCAGAAATCCAACAATGACACCGAGCAGCATGCCGGGCAGCATGATGTCCCAGAACAGCGCGATTCCAGCACTCAGAACCACTAACAAGCTGAGCATCGCGGCGATCGCCATTCCAGCGAGCATTCCCAGAGCGAGCGAATGCACTCTTTGACTCACGTATCCGATCACCGCTCCCGACACCAAGCCTTTCAACAGAGAAAACGTGATCACGCTGGTCATCACCGGCGCCAGGGACGGCTCCAGGAAACCGCTGAGGCCGTCCAGCAGCCCGAGCGTGCCTCCCACCGCCAGTCCCAGCATCGGTTTCGTCAGGCTCATCGTGTCCTTCAGCTCGTGCGCAGATTGTTGCAGCACAACTTCACTTTGCTTTCGGATCCGCTTGCATCACACCGAAAACATTGCCTTCTGAGTCTTCGCAATATGCGAAGTAACCCACGGTCGGAATCGGCGTTTTCGGCATAATGTTTTTTCCGCCGGCCTTCAAGACCGCCTCGACGGCGCCATCGACCGAGTCCACGCCAATCGTGTTTGTGGTGGACGCGATGCCTCCAGGCTTCCTCATCATGCCCCCGTTAATTCCCGGCGTTCCGTCTTTCCCGGTGGTCACCATCCAGTACTCGGTGGGACCGGCCCACTTATCGAACTTCCAGCCGAACACCTTTCCGTAGAAAGCCGCGGCGCGTTCCGGCTCGGCTGCCGGTATTTCAAAATGTATGACTCGAGACATGGTTCTCCCTCCTAGAATTTACGAGCGAAACTTTTGGCGTTTCTCTCCGTTTTGCTTAGCGCGTGGCCGGCGTGGTTGCCGGAGTTGCTCCGTAACGCTGCGTTGCGAATCCCACGATCATTCCGACGATGCTTCCCGGCAGAATGATTTCGAGGTAATAGCCGTGCTGCATGTAGGCGACCAGAAAGGCCAGCACAAAACCAACAGCCAATCCAAACAGGATCCCCAGAGGAACGGAATTCACTTTACGCGCGAAGATTCCCGCAGCGACTCCGGCGATAAGGCCCTTTACCGTGGACCCGATAATGATGCCCGCGAGCTGGGCTCGCACTGCGGGCGTGAACCATGCCGTTCCTCCATCAATGGCTCCCAGCAGAGCTCCCAAGAGCAATCCGATCAGGATCTTGTTCATTTGTCCGCCTCTCTCTTTCGTTCTCTGATGTTCTTTACAACAGAGCCCGGATTTCCTTTAGGTTTATCTCTTCAAAACCAGCAGCAGAATCACGCGCATCACCAAGTAGGCTAGAATCAACAAGATAAAGAAGCGATAGCGGCGATAGAAACGGGCCAGTTTGTCGAAAAAGCTCTCGCGGTGCGCTCCCACTGCCAGGCCATCGAGGTAGCGGGAAACATCCTGGCCAAGTTCCTGCACGGCGGAATAACGCGATTCACGCCGTTCTTCAGTGGCTTTTGCGCAAATCGCTTCGAGCGAGCGGTCGAGGCGCGGAGCGAATCCAGCAGACGTCCGCTGCATGAGAATGAAGCGCAGGAGCGCGCCGAGCGAGAAAATGTCGCTGCGCGCGTCGAGCACTTCAACTTCTCCACGCGCTTGCTCCGGGGACATATAGCCCGGTGTGCCCATCACCGTGCCGTGGCCGGTGATGACAGAACTCTTCGTGGAGTCACTGTCTACGCCGGGCTGATTTGGCTTTTCGAGAATAGTTTCTTCCGGATCGGGGGCGTGATCAGCGGGTTGTGATTCGCTGCGCAGGATTTTGGCGAGGCCCCAGTCCATTACGAGCACTTCGCCGAAGGGGCCGACCATGATGTTCGCGGGTTTCAGGTCGCGGTGAAGAACGCCGCGGGCGTGGGCAAACGCAACGGCCTCGCAAATCCGCAAGAAGAGCCGCAAGCGGTCCTGAACGGATTCCACAGTTTCGATGAATCTGTCGAGCCGCTGCCCCTCGACAAATTTCATGGTGTAGAAGACGCGCCCATCCGCCAGCGTGCCCACGTCGTGCACCGGGACGATTCCAGGATGCTCAAGCCTCGCAAGCACCCGCGCTTCGCGAATGATCCGGTTCGCCAGATCGCCGTCCGTGCCCGGAACATCGAGGACTTTCAGTGCGACGCGGCGTTCCAATTTTTCGTCGTTGGCCGCGTATACGACGCCCATGCCGCCGCGAGCGATGCGTTCGAGCAAGTGATAGCGCGTGCCCGCAAGAACCGGTTCGTCAGCGCCGGCGCGGAGACGCTCGATGGTTTTGTCCGAGAGCGGTTTCATTTTGCTTCCCAGCCAAACACGGATCGAGCTTCGCGCTGAAATTCTTCTTCGCTTCCGCAGATTTCCCGCAGCCGCTCGAGCGCGCCGCGACGGAATTCCCGCCGCGCCCAAGCGAGAGCGTTGGTTACGTCGGTCACTGGGATTCCGAATTCTGCCGCAAGTTTGTCATACGTAATAGTGTCGTCGCCCGACAAATCGTACTCCTCAAAGAGGCGGAAGGTTCTCTCCCTCTCGCCGGCTTCGCAATGCTTCCGCAAATCTTCGACGGCCAGCTCGAAGAGGCCGCGCACCCACTCTTTCTCAAAAAACTCTTCGAGCGACTCGGGAGAAGGAATCGCGGCGTGATCCATTGCGGCGCCGCCCAGTTCCTCTTCCGCGCCGGCAAAATCGAGCGCCACATGCAAAACATTGCCGCCGCGCTTCACGCGCTTCGCGGCTTTTTCTTCGTTCATTACGAAACTGTCCACGCACATGCGCAAGTACGTGCGGAGGCGGCTTTTTGCCGGGTCGTATTTGTCCAGCAGCGCGCGTTCGATCACCTTCGAAAAGAATCCCTGCGTCAAGTCCTGGGCGTCTTCCGCCTGCCGGTTCCAACGCAGCCGGACATATTTGTAGACGGGCTTCCAGTAGGAAGCGCAGAGCGTATCCATGGCGCGGACGCGCGCGGCTTCGTCGGTGCTGCGCGCCGCGTCGATTACCGACCACCGCGTCAGCGGAAAGCGGTCACGACCGTGGATTGATTTGTCGTCGCTCATATCTTGCTGCTGGTCCCCGGGTGGTTCGCGCGATGGCCTCCGCGTGCCGGAGGAGTCTATGCAGGAAGCCGGAAGCTGACAAGGCGTCTCTTTCCCAGAATTTGAATTGGTGACGCGCATGAATGATTGAAATTCGTTTTGTCGAGGGTACCCCCACCCCCCTGTTTTTTGTAAGAGTGGCAAACAGAGGACTTATGCTTGACGCAGTCTGTAAGAGTGGCAAATGCAGGACTTAAAGCTGCTGAGTTTTCATAGAGTTGAGGACAGCCGGTAAGAGCGGCAGGGAAGGGACTTAGCGGGGGCACGTGGAGGGTCGAAGGTCCGGAGTTGAAGAGTTGAGTATCGAGGGGCGTGGCGGCGAGGACGTGAACAGGGAAACTTTGAGGGGAAGGTGAAAGGGTGGTTGGCGAGGAAAACATGGGACATGGTAGCAGAGCGCATCAACTGTTGTCAAGAAGATTATAGACTTATTTGGTGACTATTCGAATGAGGAGCGCGGATTCGAACGAGTTGGCGGAAGTTGAGGACTTAGAAGGACTTGGCGAGGAGTAACTGGATTGATAAGGCTGTGGAATTCTGTGGAAAAGTGAAAAGACCCACGCAGAAGAACAACCCCGAGAGTGGCGCGGGCGCCAAACTCGCAGCGGACGCCAGTCACCGGCGCCATGGCGGGCTACTCTTGGGAAACACGAAGTGAGATGTGGCTGGTGGGAAACGGACGAATTGGCTACAAGATAGTTCAGGGCCGAACAGCCTATGCAGCGGCCATGAGGGCAGAAAAGCGCGGAGAAAGCGTCAGGGAGGCAGGATGAGAAAGGTGTATTTGTTGGTGGCGGCGATGTTGTTGGCCGGCATCCCAGCGTCGGCCAAGGAACCTCAGGCGGGGACGATTGTATCCGAGAGCTCGGTGGCATGCGGGTCGCAGGTGACGAAGAACAAAAAGGGGACAATGGAAGTGTTATGCCAAGAATATGTGATCAGGACGGAGACTACGGAGTATCACGTCCGGCAGGAGAAGGCCGCGAAGCAAGAAATGATTCCGGTGAACACGAGTATCGAGTTCACGCTGGACAAAGACAGGATGAAGTTCAAGGCGAACGGAAAGAAGTATGAATACATTGTAGTTTCCGAGTCCGCGGTGACGGGGGCGAAACCCTAGCTGATTCCGCGCAGTAGCACGTATTCAGCTGAAGATAATGGTGTTCAGAAATTCGTTGCGAAATTTAGCCTGCGGGTCGAACTTCCTGGTGAGTGCAACAAACTCGGGCAGTTTTTTGTAGATGGCGTGGAGCTCTTTTGGAGAGGTCGTAAAGAGCTTGCCCCAGTGTGGGCGGGCTTGAAATGGCGCGAGTTCTTTTTCGATGATGGGCAAGAGCTTGCTGACCGCCGGCCAGTCCTGTTTCCAGGTGAAGTGAATGGTTACGCAGGGTTGCTGGTAGCAAGGGCTCATCCACAGTTCATCGGCGGCGATGGCGCGGATTTCTGTGATTAGAAGATGCGGGGTGACCTGGTCGCGCAGGCGCTCGATGGCCAATATAGCTTCGACGGCGTGCTGGCGGGGGACGAAATATTCTGATTGCAGTTCCTTGCCGGCGCTCGGGGTGAAGCCCATGCGAAAGTGCGGCAGACGTTCATACCAGGGACCAGGGACGCCCATTTGTTCGGTGCAGTTTTCGGCGGAGAGTTCCGCAATGGGGTGAAGATTCCTGGTGGCTAGTTTCGCGCCAAAGAATTCCGGAGTGGCGTCAAAGACGTGGCCTTTTTCAACGCGGCTTTTTAGCCAAACCTCGCTGAAGCGCTGGTTTTGCCAATCGGTGAAGAGGCTGACGCTGTAGGCGCTGGCTTGGATGGCGTCGAAGTGATCCTTCATTTCGCGTAGCGGAAGATTCTCGTACACGTACTGCCGCATGATGTAGGTTGGCTGAATATCGAGCGTGATTTTCGTGATTACGCCGAGCGCGCCGAGGCCGACCACCGCTCCCTTGAAAAACTCGCCGTCCTTCTCGCGCGATAGCTCAACAAGCTCGCCGGATCCCGTGACGAGTTCGAGCGCAGAAACAGCGGTGGCAAGATTGCCATTTTTCTCGCCGGAACCGTGCGTTGCAGTGGTGCAGGCGCCCGCGACAGAAATGTGCGGCAACGAGGCGAGATTGTGCAGGGCAAAGCCTTTGTTGTGAAGCAGCGGGGACAATTGACCGTAGGTGATGCCCGCATAGACGGTGACGGTGCGTGCCTGGGGATCGAGAGAGACGATTTCGTCCAACGGCTTTAGCGAGAGGAAAGTGTCCTTGCTGTCCGCAATGTTGTTGAAGCAATGGCGGGAGCCCAGGACTTTCAGTTTGGGTTGCTTCTTGACGAAGTCTTGCACCTGCTCCAGCGATTTGGCGGCGTACAAATGGTCCGTGCTGTATTCGAGGTTGCCGGCCCAGTTCGTCAGTTTGTCGGTTCCCGCCCATGCCAAGAGGCGCAAGACGGCGGGGCTGGCAATCGTGGCGGAGGAAAGCTTGATAAACGTACGCTTGTTCACGGCCAAATCGGAGTTTCCTTTTTGATTTCGTAAGCGGCGCCATAGTACACCCGTCTCGCTGGTTCGCGACACATGGAAACGGTTTTCAGCGTGCGGGCATCCTCCTGACGCAGAGGTTTGCCCATTTTGGATTGTTACGGTCTCAAAACGCGAGTCTGTCTAAATGTGTACAGACACCGGCTTTCGTTTTTCCTAACATGGCGATTCCGGTAGTAGTGAGGCAATTAGCCTCCTCTGCCGGAGGATTCAGATGTCAACTACAGCGATCGTTCTTCTTATGAGTTTTTACTCGGCGGCGGGGTCTGGGAAATTCCCGTTGGCGTATGAACTAGCGCCTTCTTGACGTCAGGAAGGGTGCTTCAGCACAGTCGCGCGAATCGCCGCGTCGTTTCCCAATGGAGGACCACCAATGGCAACAGCATCGTTCGGCAGTCTGGAAAGCTTGCGCTTGCCGGATTTGCTGGTTTTAATCAAGCAGGCGGCGGAATGTGCACGAAGCCGCCGCGTGATCGACCCGCGCGCAGCAATAGAGGCTGACGAGGTCTTGCAAGCGAAGGTTTTGTATACACGAGCGAGGGCTTGGCTACTGGGAGAGAGCCCACGACGCGTGGAGCCCAAGTGGCGCAGACCCGGCGACGTGGAAGCCGCGTTTTTCGCGCTGTACGATGCATTACGATCACAAATTAGTTCCCCGCTCTCGGGGAACGCGAAGAACCCAACGACGACTGGCACCTATAGCTGATTCTGGATGGCGTCTGGCCTAATCTCTGCCGGGCCATAGCTCCCATGCACTCCGCTTGGTCGCTACACTCGCCTCTTTGTCGATCAACTGTTTAAACATCCCCTGTATGCCAGAAACAATTAATCTCTACCCTGGGAGTACTGTCCGTACGCCTTTTCATTCGTAGCGAAGGGCTTCTACTGGGTCCAGACGGGCGGCTTTCCATGCGGGGTAGACGCCGAAGACGATGCCGATGAGGGCGCAGAGGACGAGGGCGGTGATGATCCAGAAGAGAGAGAGCGTGGCGGGAAAGTGCGCTCCGTAATGGAGGAGCAGGCTGATTCCAGAACCGAAGGTGACGCCGATTACGCCGCCGATGGCGCTTAGGGTTACGGCTTCGATCAGGAATTGGACGAGAATGTTGTTGCGCTTTGCGCCGATGGCTTTTCGGACGCCGATCTCGCGGGTGCGCTCCGTTACGGAAACGAGCATGATGTTCATCACACCGATGCCGCCGACGATCAAACCGACGGAAGCTACAGCGAACATCAGGATAAAGATGAGGCTGCTGATTTTCTTCCAGAGTTCGAGAAAATAGTCCGGAGTGAAAATCGCGAAGTCGTCGGGCTTGTCGCTGGTGAGGCGGCGCTTGCGGCGGAGCAGGTCGCGCATTTCGTCGACAGACTCACTGACATTGTTGGGGTCAGAGGCCTTCGCGAAGATGACGTAATCCTTTTGATTTGGATAGAGTTTGCGCAAGGTGGTGACCGGCATGTAAGCGGAGTTGTCTTCGGGGTTGGAGCCGCCGGAAATTCCCTGCCGCTGTTTTTGAAGAGTGCCGATGACGGTAAAGAGCTGGCCGTCGATGGTGACTTCCTGGCCGATACTATTCGATGGGGACTCCGGAAAGAGCGTTCGCACGGTATCGTAGCCGAGGAGCACGACTGGGGCGCGGTGTTCGGCGTCGGTTTCGTTGAAGAACCGGCCGGATTCGATTTTCAGATCGAAGATTTCGCCGATGGACGGTTCATTGCCTTGCAAAATCACGCTCTTGGCGCGGTTCGCTCCGCGGCGCACATCTTCCGTTCCGGAGCCGAACATCGGCTGAAAAATGCGCATGGAGGCGGACGCCGCCTTGATGTGGGGAAGCTTGGCGATCTCCTCGGCCCATTCGGGCTGGAGTTCCTTGCGAGTGAACCATTCGCTGGGAGGGCGCGAAAGCGAAGCCCAGGGAAAACGGTAGGCGATAATGGTGTCGGAGCCGAGCTCGCGGATGCCACCGAGGACGTTGTCATTGAGGCCGTTGATAACGGCGGTCACGGTGATCACAGTGGTGATGCCGATGACGATGCCGAGAATCGTGAGCGCAGAGCGCAGGGAATTTTTGCGCAGAGTATCGAGAGCGAGAAGGACTTCGTCGCGGAATTTTAGCGCGGTCTGCTTGCCGCCTAGCAAGCGCAGTGGCAGCACCGGTGCATGCGTGTGCGGTAGTGTTTTTCCCAGAGTAGCCATTTTCTCTATTCCAATTGCGCCCCAGCCGGCTGGAGCAAATCTTTCCTGATCACTCAGACCTTAACGCAACGACGGGATCCAGCCGCGCGGCTTTCGACGCGGGATATGTCCCGAAAAATAAACCGACACTCAAAGCCACAAGCAGTCCGCCGATGACGGACCACACTTGCACCGCGCTGGGAAGCGGGGAGACGACGGACACCAGCTGGGCCGTGAGCACGCCGAACAAGACGCCGAGCGCGCCGCCAAAGAGGGAAATCGTGGAGGACTCGATCAGGAATTGGCGCAAGATGTCTCCGCTGCGCGCGCCCAGGGCTTTGCGCAAGCCGATTTCACGAGTTCGCTCGGTGACAGAGACGAGCATGATATTCATGATGACGATTCCACCGACGAGAAGCGAGATGGAGGCAATCGCGATAGTCACAAGAAAAAAACTGCTGCTAATGTCCTTCCAGAGCGACAAAAAGGAGTCGCTTGTCTCGATGGAGAAGTCATCTTTTTTTCCGTAGGCAAGGTGACGGCGGCCGCGCATGATCTGGCGCACCTCGTCTACGGTCTCCTGAATCTTGGCGGCGGAGCCGGCGCGAGCCGTTATGCGAAGCGAGTCAGTCTGCGTGCCATACTCCTTCTTGTACGTGCTTAGGGGCAGGATGATCCAATTGTCCAGAGAATTGCCCAGCGCCGAGCCTTCTTTTTTGCCGACGCCGATGACTTCGCACGGAGTATTCCGCCAGCGAACTTCTTTACCGATGGGGTCGATGCCGGGGAGCAAGTTCTCCACCAGATCGTTGCCGATGACGCAAACCGGCGCGGCTTGCTGCAGGTCCGTTTCTGTGATGTGGCGGCCCGCGACCAGGTCCACGTCATAGAGCTCCGACATCTGCGGCGTCCACGCGCGCAGGTTGGTGTCTTTCAACGAATTCAGCCCGCTTTTTACTTCAAGCCGTCCGGCGAACGAAGCGCCGATTTCCTTGCAGGATTTGCAGAGCTCGCGGATGGCCAGGTAGTCGTCAAAGGAGATTCGCTTGCGCTTCTGATATTCGAGGTAATCGTCAACGTTGGTGATGATCATCGGCTGCTTCGCAACGCCAAAAACGTCCGCGCCGAGCCGGAAGACCCTGGTGGCGACGTATTGGTTCGCGCCGTTGATGAGGCTGACAACGGCGATCACAGCAGCGACGCCGATAACCACGCCAATAAGTGTGAGCATGCTGCGCAACTTGTGCGCCCAGAGGCTGCTCGTGGCAATAGCCACGGCCTCTTTGAAGTTCATTGTAGTCGCGCGAGCCATGGAAGCTGTTCCCTGTAGTATACGTGGGGCGGGCCGATTAAATAACAGCCACCGAGGTATGAGAAAGCCCGTGAAAGGTCAGCTTAGTTAAACAAACCTATGGGGACCGCTTCGAGGCCGGCCGAAAGCGAGCGGTTCTAGAGATGAGATGCTATCTTGCGGCCAATTTCCGCGCCGCGTGTTTGCGCTTCGGGGACGGAGATCAATTGGAGGGAAACCATGGTGTTTCCCTTCAGCACAAAGAGAGCGTGGCCAAACGAGCCGATCATGGCAGCGTCGCCTATTCCAGGCAATTCCTCGAAACCCGGAATGACCGACATCGTGGTGCGCATGGCGGCCCAATCCGTGGCGCTAGAATTGCGTTTCAAGGTAAAGGCAAACACGCGGCCGTCTTTGTCGGGCTGCGACAGGCCAAATGTCTTTACGACTCCCTCCAGATCTTTGGTGTCTTTCAGAAGTTCAAGAGGATTGTCAGTCTTTGTATCTTTATGCTCGGCGGCGGCTCGCTGAGAGTCCTTCCGCGCTTGTTCGATGGCGACGCGCTGGAGTTGAGCGAAAGCGGCGGGGTTCGTGTAGAAGGCGCAACCGGGCTCGGAATTCTCCACGATTTCAGAGCTCTTCTCAATAGTGACGCCAAGGATCTGCTGCAAGTCTTCCTTGGACAGCAGAGCGCAGGAATTGCCTTCGGCAACTTGGACGCTCTGCGACGAAGGTCCGCCCGTCGCGTCGGCGGCGAGAGTCGAAATCTTTTTCTTGACCAGATGCACGCCATAAAAAGCCGCACCGATGACGGCGACGAACAAAACTACCAGGACACCTCCCACGATAAGCAGCACTTTGCCAAGACCGGAGCTTTTCTTTGCGACGGCGGCGGGCTGCCCAAGGGGCTGAGCGGTAGTTCTTGCCGCAGCCTGAGACGGAGCAGGGGTTCGAGGAGCGTCCGCGGGCTGACCGCATTTGCCGCAGAACGGGCCCGAGATCGGCGCACCGCATTTTCCGCAAAAGCCTGGCATGTCGCCTCCTTCTTCCATGAGCAATGACAAGTGTGGCCAGCTTACCACCGGAATCCTGGTCGCTCTAGTTTTGGTGCGCATCCAGCAATACACGCATTCCTGGCAGGAGAAGAGCTGAGAGCACCTAGTGGGAAACGAGAACGCGATAAATTACTTCGAATCGGAACCTACATGCGTCTTCATATATGCACGTGAAAGAGCTCGCAAAAGGGGCCGGGAATCCGGAGTGGGGTTCCGGATTCCCGGGGGGTTGCGGCGTTTAAGGCGGGGTGTGGATCAGGGGTTGGTTCGGAGGAGGCTTGCGACCAGGGTAACTTGGCCCTGGGTCTCAATTTTTGCAGTCTGCGCCATTTCCTTTTCTCGTCCCGATTTCAAGAGTTGCCGTCCGCGGGAATTGCCTGCGGTCCAGACTTGCGAGAGGAAATAGCGATCGCCGTAGCGGTTGAAGATCAGTTTTGATTCGGACTGAATCTCGTTCGCGACTGCCGCGTTCGTGTTAAAGAACGCCGCCGCGGTCGCATCTTCACGGTCAATTAGAAGCAGTGCGTTTTGTG
>JBGPLB010000079.1:0-20952 GCA_041486245.1 Candidatus Acidiferrum sp. | reverse complement strand
CATAGTTCTGCACGATTTCTGCTTCTGCAGCCGTTGGCAAGCGCGATTGCGTGTCCGGATCGACGCGCTCTCCGTGATGGTCGAGCGCAATCTTCAATCCACGGCCTTCCAGGTCCGGCATGCCGTAATACTCATCCTCCTGGAAGAGCCAGGTCGGCAAAGCCGGGGGCGCGAATCGCTCGTCACCCGGCGGCACGCCGAAAAAGAAAACTTCCTGCCGGCTGGGGAAGATTTTTTGCCCAAGAATTTCCGGGAAGACCTTGCCGAGCCAGGAGCCGCAGGCGAAAACGAACTGTCCCGCAGCAATCGATTCGCCGTTGCCACACGTCACGCTCTTCAGACGTCCAGGTCCGCGCGGCGTCTCAATCAGAGCAATGCGAAACTCCACGCCCAGCTTGATGGCATCCTCGACAACCGCCACAACCGCCCGGCGCGCAAGCAGCACGCCGCTTTTCGGTTCCAGGAATCCCCGAGTCACTCTCTCAAACGAGATTTGCGGATAACGCCGTTCGAGCGCCGCTTTATCCATCTCTTCAAACGGCACCTCGCAGCGCTTCAACGTGGCCATGGTCTGGCGGACGCGAGAGTCATCCTTGCCTGCAAGCCATAGCACTCCTGTCTCATGAAAGAGGCGCTGGCCGGTTCCTACACAAAAGCTTTTCCACTGCGCCAGCGATCGCTGCGACGAACGCGTGTATATTTCGTCCGTTCCATAACCCATTCGAATGATGCGCGTTTCCCCGCCAGAACTGGACCGTGCGTTCGAAGGTCCATATGCATCGAGGAGCACAACTCGCTGCCCGCGCCGCGCCAAATGCCATGCGCTCCACGCGCCAAACACACCTGCTCCGATGATCGCCGTGTCATACGTTTTCGCTGTAGCCATTGCGGCTGTATCCTATCGCATTTGTTCGCCACTCGGCACCTATCACCCAGTTGCAAAAACTGTCTGGCCGAAGTATTTCCACTACGTGTCTCTGTGGTTTCCGGCACAACAAGTGATACCATGCAACGTTCCGTTCACTCTTCTGCGGAGGTTTGTGTGAAATTGCTTCGCCGGTCCCTCTGGTACTCTCTTTGTGCTTTCGTCCTGATTTGTTCCGCTTGTCTCGCTGTACAAGCTCAGCAAATCGATCCTAAGACGTACGGCGGCATGAAATGGCGGCTCATTGGCCCTTTCCGGGGCGGCCGTGTCCTGACAGTCGCGGGCGTGCCTAGCCAGCCCCATACCTATTACTTCGGTGCGGTGAGCGGCGGCGTCTGGAAAACGACTGACGGTGGCAACACCTGGGATCCGCTCTCTGACAAGCAGGGAATCTCCTCCATCGGGGCCATCGCCGTTGCCGATTCTGATCCCAACGTGATTTATGCCGGCTCGGGCGAAGCCTGCATCCGCGGCAATATTTCTTTTGGGGATGGCGTCTACAAATCCACCGACGCAGGAAAGACCTGGACCAATGTCGGCCTCAAAGATACTCGCCACATCGGCGACGTCATCATTCATCCCACGAACCCAGACATCGTTTACGTCGCGGCGCTCGGGCACGCCTACGGTCCCAACACCGAACGCGGCATTTTTCGCACGCGCGATGGCGGCAGGACCTGGGAAAAAGTTCTGTATCTCGATGATCGCACCGGAGGCATCGAAGTCGTTTTCGATCCCCACAATCCTCATGTCCTATTTGCCGCGATGTGGGAAGGCTGGCGCACGCCCTGGACTCTCAATAGCGGCGGCGCAAAGGACGGCCTCTATCGTTCGAATGATGACGGCACGACCTGGAAACGCATCGAAGGCAACGGCATGCCCGAAGGCACACTCGGCCGCATCAGCGTCGCGGTTTCTGGCGCGGATTCGAACGTCGTCTACGCGCTGATCGAAGCGAAGAAAGGCGGCCTTTATCGCAGCGACGACGGCGGAGTGAACTGGTCGCTCGTCACCGACGACCACCGCTTTACGCAGCGCGCCTGGTATTTCACGCACGTTTGGGCAGATCCCAAGAACGTCGGTGGCGTGTACATCGCTAACACCGGCCTCTACGAATCAACAGATGGCGGGAAGTCCTTCGAACGCCTCAGCGCACCTCATGGCGATCATCATGCTCTTTGGATTGATCCCAACAATCCCAATCGCATGATTAATGGCAACGACGGCGGGGCCACCATCAGCGTCGACGGCGGAAAAAACTGGACCACCCAGAACAATCAGCCCACTGCGCAGTTCTATCACATCGCCGCAGACAATGATTTTCAGTATCGCGTCTACGGCTCGCAACAGGACAACTCATCTCTCGGCATCCGCACCCGTAGCGACCACGGAGCCATCCTTCAGGGAGATTGGGATGCGGTGGGCGGCGGCGAAAGCGGCTACATCGTACCGGATCCGCGTGATTCGAATATTGTCTACGCCGATGACGAAGGCCCTATCTTCACTCGCTATGATCGCCGCATCAATCAGGCCCAAAGCATTCAGGAATGGCCCGAGGATCCCAACGGCCACGCGGCAGCCACTCAGAAGTATCGCTACACCTGGACCATGCCGATTGTGATTTCTTCCCACAATCCTGACGTGATCTACCACACCTCGCAATACGTTTTCCGTTCGAACGATGCTGGCCGCACGTGGGCCACTGTCAGCCCCGACCTCACGCGGAACGATAAATCCAAGCAACAGGATTCCGGCGGCCCTCTCACAAAAGACCAGTACACCGTCGAATACTACGACACCATTTTTAGCCTTGCGGAATCGCCGAAGCAGGAGGGCGTGCTTTGGGCCGGAACCGATGACGGCCTCGTTCATTTGACGCGTGATGGAGGCAAGAGCTGGGAGAAAGTCACTCCAAAAGATGTGCCGGAATGGGCGATGATCAGCCTCATCGAGGCTTCGCCCTTCGACGCCGGAACCGCCTACATCACCGTGGACGCGCACAAGCTCGACAATTTCAAGCCCTATGTTTTCAAAACCAGCGACTTCGGCAAATCGTGGACAAGAATCACGACCGGTTTACCTGACGGTGTTTATGTTCACGCTGTCCGCGAAGATCCCAAGCGCAAGGGCCTGCTCTACGCAGGCACGGAAACAGGCATCTGGGTTTCGTTCAATTACGGTGCGAACTGGCAGCCGCTGCAGCTCAATCTTCCGCCGACGCCCATCCACGACATGGTCATCCACGACGACAATCTGGCCGTCGCAACTCACGGCCGTTCGTTCTGGGTGCTGGATGACCTGAGCCCTCTTCGTCAAGCCAGCGCCGCCATCGCCGCGGAGGACGCGCATCTTTTCACCCCCAACATCGCGGTGCGCACGCGCGAAGGACATTTCAATCCGCGCCGCTATCCTGTTGGTGAAAATCCGCCGGCAGGCGCAATGCTTTATTACTATTTGAAAGACGCGCCGAAAGATCCTGCCAAACTCGACTTGCTCGACGCCGATGGCAAAGTCATTCGCTCGTTCACGAGCGAAGAAAAGAAAACGGACACCGGGCCCGACGAAGGCGAGCGCGATCTGCCAGTCGAGCACATTTCCGCCAAACCCGGCCTGAATCTATTTGTATGGGATATGCGTTACGAACAGCCAACAAAAGTTCACGGAGTCATTTATGACGCCGCCGAGCCGGCCGGCCCGCTCGTTCTGCCTGGCAAATATCAAGTACGTCTTACCATCGCGGGAAAATCTCAGACCGCCGCTTTCGAAGTGAAGATGGATCCCCGGGTCCAAACTTCCGCGGACGATCTGCGCAAACAGTTCGACCTCATGCTCAAACTCCGCGACCGTCAGGACGAGATGAACAAAACCGTTATCGCCATTCGCGATTTGCGGGCGCAGCTTCAATCGCTTGAGAAGCGCATCGGTTCCGGCGCTGAAGCCAAGCCTCTCCTCACCGCCTCTGCCGATTTGCGCAAGAAAATCGGCGCCATTGAAGAGGAACTTGTGCAGGTGAATTCGAAGTCCAGTGAGGACCAGGCCAACTATCCCACGATGCTCAACAGCAAGTTCGCCTATCTGGGAGCCGTGGTCGACAGCGCCGACACTTCCCCAACGGCCGCGGAAGCGGCCGTCTTCGCCGACCTCGATCAACGCCTCGAAGCCCAGCTAACGAAGTGGCGCGAGGTCCTCGCAAAAGATCTTCCTGCGATCAACGATTCCATGCGCAAAAACAACGTTCCCCTCGTTGCGCCGGCGGCCACGCCAAGCCGCTGAAGTTCCGTGCAGGGGCACGATGCCAACGTGCGGCCAACGATTTTTCTTAATTGCAATTCTCGCTGAAGAACAATTCAACGTCCAAACGCGCTCTCAATCGTCCGTCCCCAATGCGAAAGATGATTCAACGACGCCGTATCCGTCGGATCGAGATGCAAAGGCGTCACCGAAACTGCCCCCGAAAAAATCGCCGCGTAATCCGTGTCTGGCTCGACGTCTTTGTCAATGCGCTGTTCGAATAGCCAATAATACGTCCGCCCGCGCGGGTCTTTTCCTTCGCTCAATTGATTTCGCGTAATTTTTTTCGACTGCCGGGTAAACTTGACGCCGCCGTTCCACGGCTCAGGCACATTTATGTTGAGCAACACCTGGTCCGGCAAGCCCTCATTCAAGATCAACTCCGCTGCTGACCGCGCGATCCGCGCCGCAGGCTCGAAGCTCACCTTCGGAGCCTTCGAGCACAAAGACATCGCCAGCGCGGGCATGTGGTGCAGCGCCGCTTCCCGCGCCGCTCCCACCGTCCCTGAGTAATATGCGTTCTCCCCCAAGTTTGCGCCGTGATTGATCCCAGAGATGACCAGGTCCGGCTTCTCCGTTAGCAATTTGTGCAGCGCAACGATGACGCAATCCGCGGGCGTCCCATCCACGGCCCATTCGCGTTCTGCGACAGGATGGCAAATAATCGGCTGCCGCAGCGTCAGGGATTGCGCCGTACCGCTCTGCTCGCGGCTAGGTGCCACAATGCTCACGGTAGCGAATCCTTTAAATGCCGCCGCAAGCACGCGTAGTCCTTCCGCCTGAATCCCGTCATCGTTGGTCAAAAGTATGTGGGGCATGGTCACAATTTTGGCAGGGGCAACAGAAAATTGGTCGGGACGACTGGATTTGAACCAGCGACCTCACCCACCCCAAGGGTGCGCGATACCAGGCTTCGCTACGTCCCGACCGAACTACGGCGAAGTGGGTTTGACAGCTTTATCAGGCTATCACTTGCGTTCGAGAAGCGTCAAGAAAGCGCGCAGCGTGTCCCGCAGGTCGAGCAACATTTTCCGGCTGAGGAGTTGCGCTGCACCTTCAGCCGCACCCGCGCCTGCCGCGCTGCTAGTGACGCCGTCGCTCTCGCCGGCGCCATTCTGTTCGCGCAAATGCCGGCGCGCGCCCGCAATTGTGAACCCCTCGTCATAGAGCAGCCGCTTAATCCGCAACACCATAGCAACATCTTCTTGGCGATACAGCCGGTGCCCGCTCGAACTCTTCACCGGCTCCAGCATGGGGAATTCCGTCTCCCAATAGCGCAAAACAAACGGCTTCAGATTGGTCAGCCGGCTGACTTCGCCAATGCGATAAAAATCCTTATCAATCGTGGGCTGCGTTGCGGTCGCGGTGCTCGGCATAGCGAATTCCAATCAGAGGCGGTCGCCGCTATCGTAGCAGTTTCCGATGCTTTCCTGTAGGGGCACTCCGTCCGCGTCGGAGCGCCCCAACTTGCTAGGCATGCCAGCGCGGGCATGCTCGACTCATTCCTCGTCTTTGTCTTTGCGAGGCCGCGGCTCCCGTTTCCGCAAACGCTGCACAAAACGCACGGGCGTCCCCAGAAACTCATACTTGGCGCGCAACTGATTCTCGAGGAAGCGCTCGTAGCTGAAGTGCATCGGCTCCTTCTGGTTCGTGAACAGGAGAAAGGTCGGTGGCGCAGTCTTCGCCTGCGTGATGTAGTAGATCCGCACGGGCCTAGCCTTAGGGGTAGTTCCGCGCTGCAAATCCACATCTTCCTTCAGCCAGCGATTCAACTCCGGCGTCGGAATATGCCGCCTTCGCGCCTCGGCCACCTGATCGATCAAAGGAAAAAGTTTCCCAGCGCGTTCACCAGTTTTCGCAGAAAGAAAAACGATCGGCGCATAGCTCAGAAACTTCAGCTTTCCACGAATCATCTTTTCGTAATCGAATGCCAGCTTGCCCGGATCAAAATCTTCTGGCCTGTGCCGCTCCCCGGCAGGCCGCCTGGATTTTCCTTTTGCGCTGTCCGCGTCGCGTGAAGCGGCATTGCGCGCCGCCACAACAGCCAAATCCCACTTGTTAATCACGATTATTACTGATCGCCCGGACTCCTCCGCGTAACTCGCAATTTGGGCGTCGCCCTGGGTCACTCCCTGCTCCCCGTCCACCACCAGCAGCGCCACGTCGCACCGCTCGAGTCCCCGCCGCGCCATCACCACGCTCAATTTTTCCGCCACCAAAGTCGTCTTGGCCTTGCGGCGAATCCCCGCCGTATCCACAAACCGGTACGTCCGCCCCTCGCGCATCACCTCCATATCGACGTTGTCCATCGTGGTCCCAGGAATCGGCGAAACAATCGACCGTTCCTCGCCCGCCATCCTGTTCAGCAGCGTGGACTTGCCCACGTTGGGCCGGCCTATGATGGCCACCTCTACGGCATTCTCCTGTTTTTGCTCTTCTTCGGACTCGACCGCTCCCACCTCTGCAAGCGCCGCGTCCAGAAGATCGTCCACGCCCGTCCCATGCTCCGCCGCAATAGGAAACACCGGCACACCCAGCGAATGAAACACACCAGCATTCACTTCTTGCGAAACGGCATCAACTTTATTGACCGCCACCACAAACGGCTTGCCGGTAGTACGCAGAAGCCGCGACAACTCCTGATCCAAAGGTGTAATGCCCGCCTGGCTGTCCACCACCAGAACCAGCAGTGCCGCCTTCTTAATCGCGACCTGCGCCTGCCGCAAAATCTCCGTCGGGATCAACGCCTTGTCATCGGGAACAATTCCCCCGGTATCGACGATTTCCAGTGCCTTGCCGCGCCACTCCGCCTTGCCATAAATGCGGTCACGCGTAATTCCCGGCTCGTTGGTTACGATCGAGCGCCGCGTCCCCGTCAGCCTGTTGAATAGCGTGGATTTGCCCACATTGGGCCGCCCCAGGATGACTAGCGATGGAAGTACTTGAGTCATGGTTTCAAGCGGCGGGCGGACGGTCGAGAACCGCAACAGCGCTGCAACCTTCCACTTTACAGCATCCGACTCGATTCCGCTCACGCAGACACTCGATCGAGGGTCACTAAGCCTTAAGTACGAGCACCGTCAACACAGCAGCCATCGCCAATCAAAGAAGCGCCGTGGCAACAAATGCCGGGGAGCTTCGGTTGAATGTTTTCGCAGTTGGTGGAAGACAATCTTCGTGACGAGCTGCAATTTCGGCGATAGCGGAGCGGATCGCAGTCCGTTGGGGGTTTTGTCTGAGAATTGTTTCGCACTGTCGGCGAATAGTGGGATGGGTGTAACATCGGCAACGCGTTTGAAGGCAAAGAGGAGATTCCGATTAAGGAGACTGCGATGAAAAAGCTTACTGGTGCCTTGCGCGCGACGTTGTTCTTGATGGCGGCGCTGCTCCTTATATCCGGCATTTCGGCGGAGGCACAGACCTTCCGGGGCACGATTCTTGGCACAGTGATGGATTCCTCCGGGCTGCCCGTGACAGGGGCGACGGTAGCGGTGAAAAACAAAGAGACGGGCTTGGCGCGGACTACCCAGACCAGCGAGGACGGTAGCTACACGGTGACGGAATTGCCGATTGGAACCTATACGGTGACTATTTCGCAGAGCGGGTTTCAGACCTCGGTGACCAGTGACGTCGTTGTGAACGTGGCCGGTGAGCGCCGAGTCGATGTAGCGCTCAAACCGGGACAGGTCTCGGAGCTAGTCGAGGTTTCGGGCGCAGAGCTGCCTCAGATTGAGACCACGACAAATGAAATGGGAGGAGTGCTGACAAGCCAGACCATCCAAGATATCCCGGTGAACGGCCGCGATTACACTAAACTGATTTATCTGAATCCTGGTGTGGCCGGATCTCCCGACCAGATTTCCGATTCACCTGGTTCCTTCGGTGAGTTCAGCATGAATGGCGCGCGGGGGCGCTCGAACAATTACCTGCTCGATGGCACGGACATGAACGACGGCTATCGCAACGACCCGGCGATCAATGAGGCCGGTGTCTTCGGCACACCGGCGACCATTTTGCCGATCGACGCAGTCGCCGAAGTGCGCGTCATTTCTAACTTTCAGCCGGAGTACGGGCGAAACGCGGGCGCGGTCGTCAATATCGTGACCAAGAGCGGAACCAATACTTTCCACGGGACGGCGGCCGAGTACTTCCGCAACAGTGCGCTAGACGCGCGAAATTATTTCAATCCGGTCAAGAACGCAAACGGGAGCCCAAATCCGAAAGCACCTTTCCACAACAACCAGTACGGCGGCTCTTTAGGTGGGCCCATCATCAAAGACAAGACGTTCTTCTTCCTGGACTATGAGGGCCAGCAAGAGCCCGTGGGAGTAGTAACTCTAGCCAGCGTACCCACGGGCAGTGCGTCCGATGGTTCCCTCAGCCCCAGCGATGCCACCAATCCAGTCATCTCGCAGTTGCTGGCGCGACACCCCTGGCCGGCGCCGAACCTGGGAGGGGGCACCGCTTCCGTCGTGTCTCCTTCTTTCAACCGGCTGAGCAGCCTGATCGCTAAGATCGACCACAGCTTCAATGCAAACAACCTCCTGACCGGGCGCTACTTTTTCGGTGACAGCGTTCAGTCCTTTCCGCTGGCTCTGACAGCCACGGGCGGACAGTTGCCCGGGTTCAACACTTTCACGCCGACGCGAGTGCAGTTGGTCTCACTTTCTTACGTGCACACAATCGGTTCAAACAAAGTGAATGAACTGCGCTTTGGCTGGAACCGTTTCGCGGAAGGGTTTTTCCCGCAGGACCAGAGTTTCCAGCCCAGCTCCATCGGATTGAATACGGGCCCGTCCGACAGCGGCCTGCCAATCATCCTGGTGAGTGGGGTGGCGCAACTCGGGGCGACTAGCAGCGTTCCGCGGCATCGCGTGGATAGCAACAGCCAGGTGCTCGACAATTTTTCCTGGAAGATCAACAAGCACGATCTTAAGTTTGGAGTGGACTTCCACCGCACCAGCATTCAGCAGTATTTCAACAAGTTTTTCCGCGGCAGGCTGAGATTCAAGGACACTTTCGACGACAATGGAAACCTACTTGCCACCGCCCTCCAAAACTTTCTCGCAGGCAATGTTACCGACGGTTTCCAGTACTTCGGAGACTCGACGCGTCATACCTTTGAGAACAACTTCGGTTTTTACATCCAGGACAGCTACCGGATAACGCCGCGATTGACGCTGAACTTTGGAATGCGGTGGGACTATTTCGGCGTGATTGGCGAGAAAAACGACTTGATGAGCAACATTACCAGCGTCTCGCCGGCAACGGGCACGGGAACCTTCACTTTGACTCAGGTGGGGCAGCCCGGATTGAGCAGCTTGTACAACGCCGACAAGAAGAATTTTGCGCCGCGCGCCAGCCTCGCATGGGACGTCACTGGCAGAGGGAAGACCGTGGTGCGCGCCGGGTACGGAATATTCTTCGACTCCTTCTCGCAGGACATGGTCCTGGGACACCTGCCTTACGCGCCCTTCTTCGACCCCGGTCCGGCGTACAACAATATCGGGCCCGCCCCGATTCTATCGACCGGCGCAGTCGGGGGAACGATCGTCTCCGGTAGCCCGGTCTTTGCGCCGACGACGACTTGCGACTTTGAGTGCGATGTCTTCGGCTTCGACCGCAACATCAAGACACCGTACATGGAAAACTACAATCTGAATATCCAGCAGCAGATTGGAAGCAAAGCCGTGCTGCAGGTGGGTTATGTCGGATCGCAGGGACATCGACTATGGCGCTTCTTCGACCTCGGCCAGCCCAGCGCGGCGGCGATCAACGCCGCCGACGTGGCCTGCGACTGCATCAACGACTTCGGTAGCGCGGCGCGTCCGCTGGCGGGAAACCCGTACGGCGCGTATTACGTGCTTCAAGAGAATTCCAGCGGAAAATCAAATTACAACTCATTGCAGGCGAGCCTCCGGGTCATGGGCTGGCACGGAGTCACATCCATCGTGAACTATGTCTGGTCTAGATCCATGGATAATTCAAGCGACGGCGAAGATTTCGAGCCGAATGCAGCGCAGCCCAACGACAGCACGCAACCGAATCTGGAATATGGGCCTTCCAACTTCAACGTGCCTCACCGGTTCACCTGGATTTTCGGATACGACCTGCCACACATGGACGGTGGCATGCAGAAGCTAAGGAACGGCTGGGGAATGAATAGCTCGGTTACACTGCAGAGCGGCCAACCGTTCCAATTTAACTACAATTTCCAGGACGATTTCAGCGGGAGCGGCAACGGTTTCGACCGTCCGGACGTCGTTGGACCGATCGTGTATCATCCGCACGATCCGTCGAACTACGTGGATTTGAGCGCCTTCGCGATTCCATGCACGATCAACGTCGCCGTGGCCACGGGCACAGCGGCCGATTGTGCAATT
The DNA here is from genome assembly GCA_041486245.1 of Candidatus Acidiferrum sp. Taxonomy (GTDB): domain Bacteria; phylum Acidobacteriota; class Terriglobia; order Acidiferrales; family UBA7541; genus Acidiferrum. The sequence continues at coordinate 10,353 of JBGPLB010000079.1, read as the reverse complement.
GGCTCACGGCATTATGGCAACCTTGGACGCAATGCCCTCCACGGGCCCCCCTTCAAACAATGGGACCTGGCGATCTACAAGAACACAGCGTTAACGGAGCGGTTGAGGATGCAGATCCGCGCCGAATTCTTCAACGTGCTGAATCACCCGAACTTTGCGAATCCGTTTTTGCCGGCATTTATTGCCGATCCAGGGGTCAATGGCTTTGGGGTCAGCGGGAACCGTGAGGTGGGCCAGGGTGGGTATCCCATCGTGGCTACCGGCGACGTGGGCATAGGAAACCCGTTCCTGGGCGGCGGCGGCCCGCGCGGAATTCAGTTGGCGGCCAAGTTCACGTTCTAGCGGATACAAGAACTTCCAAGTCAAAAGGCCTCCGCTATCGAATCTGGGGGCCTTTTTGCTTTTTGGATAGTTGTTCTGCGGAGTCGAAAATGCACTTGGGCGCTGACTCCCAAACTGGCCCTTCCCGTCAATCGGTTTCAGCAAGGCAACAGGTGGTTCGTGGCCCATAGTCCCACATAGACTCTGTCCTCCAGGACCGACCCCGAGCCGGAAGTAGCCCCCATTCACAGCAGCCGGCAGATTGCTGAGACCTGTGGTCCACTGTCCCATTTCTGGTAGAGTGTTGAGCACAGAAGAGATAGCCCCGACTTGCGATATTGCTATTTGTTAAGATCGTGTAAGTTTTAGGGGCTCCCCTGCGTACTAGTTTATGGAACCGCTGAGACCAGGCCCGATGAGTGAGCCGGGAGTGACGGAGACCACGGAGGCAGTTGCCCGGGCTCGTGCCGGGGATGCCGACGCTTGGGGTGAGCTTTACCGGAATTTTGCGCCGGCGATCTTCCGTTTTTGCAGGAGAGCGCTACCGACCCGGGAAGATGCGGAAGACGCGACCATGGATATTTTCATCAAGCTGCAGAAGAACTTGAGCCAGTACGATGAGACGCGCTCTTTTTCCGCGTGGCTTTACAGGGTGGCTGCAAACCATTGCTGGGATATTCTCCGCCGCCGCAAAATCCGGCAAGACAAAGAGACCGAAGACGTAGAAGATGTGCCGCTGGAACATCCAGACCCCAGCCAATTGGACAAGCTCATTGAGCAGAAGACGAGCGAAGAAGTGCGGCAGGCTTTGCACAAGCTGGGAGCGCGCGCACGGATGGCTCTGGTGTTGCGCTATTACTCGGATATGAGTTATGACGAAATTGCCGATGAACTCGGCGTGCGGCGCGCCTTTGTGGGCGTCGTGCTGCTGCGCGCACGGCATGAACTTCGGCAGGCGCTGGAGGGGAAGAGTGCGCTGGCTGCGGGAGGGACCTCTTGAGTGAACCTGCTAACCCCGTGTCGCAGGATGGGCCGGGCGGGACGATGGACCATCTTGACGAGATGACGTGCCTGCTCTACGCCGAGCGCCAACTCGATCGCGCCCGCGCGCAGGCTGTGTCCGCGCACACGCAGGACTGCGCGGCTTGCCGCACCTTGCTGCGTGCCCTCGATCGCGAATCCCGATTGCTTACGCGCGCCATGCTGGAAGAAGACGAGCCGCTGCCGTCGCGGCTGGCGGAATTTCAAGAGCGCGCGCGGAAATCGTTTGGCTGGATTTGGGGCCTGGTATTCGGCTTGGCGGGTACGGGTGTCTACGCGCTCTACACAACATTTGTCGAGCCCGCGCAGGTGCGCTTGGAAGCAGCGGGATTCGGCGGCACGAGCCTTTTGAGCTTACTCATTTTTCAGGGCGCCTTCTGGAAAGGATGGCAATCCGTGATCACACTTCTCGAGGTGCTGGCGATGCTGACTGTGGCAGGATTTGGCGTGGCTGTATTCCGGCGCCGTCTGCGGCGCGGCTCCGCATTGGCGCTGGTGCTGGCGGGATTATGCGCCGCGCTTGCCTTGCCCGCGCCTGCGGCAGCCACGGTCTTTCATAAGGGCGAGACTTACGAGCTCGCGAAGGATGACACCGTCAAGAGCGACATTTTCGTTACGGGCGCGCGAGCGAGGATTGACGGTACGATCGACGGAGACCTATTTTTCTTCGGCCAGAGTATCGACATCAGCGGACATATCAAGGGCGACGCCATCATTTTTGCCCAGTCCGTGCGCGTAAACGGGCAAATCGAGGGCAACATTCGGTCTTTTTCTAACAATCTCACTATCACGGGAACAGTAGGGAAGAACGTCCTAACCTTCAATGAACTGGTGAATCTGGACTCCGCCGGAAAAGTCGGCGGCAGTTTGACAGCGTTCGCGCAGTCCGTGGGAATCGATGGCCGGCTGGGACGCGATTTAATGGTTATGGCTGGCGAGACCATCATTTCAGGGACCATCGACGGAGAAGTACGCGCCAAGGGGCGAAATCTGTCGATCGGCTCATCGGCACAGGTTGCCGGAGCGATCCATTACGAGGGTGACAATCCTGCAAGCGTCGCATCCGGCGCGAAGCTGGCCACTCCAGTGGAATTTACCAAGATGCGGCACAAATCCAGATATACGGAAGGGCATTACTACGTGTGGCGCGTCATTTGGACGGCGGCTTTCGTTCTGTTTGGGCTTGTGCTCTTCTTGCTGCTCCCGAAATTCGCAGCGGAGACGGTAAGCGCAGGGGAAAGATTTGGAGCACCCGTGGGGCTAGGCGTCCTCGTGTTTTTCGGAGTGCCGATTGCAGCCGTCATCGCGTGTGTAACCGTCGTGGGCATACCGCTTGGAGTTCTCACGCTAGGTCTATGGCTCCTTGCGCTCTTTTGCGCGGAGATTGTCGTGGGTACGGTGGTCGGCAACTGGATCCTCGGAAAGCCGGCCGATACATGGGGTTTGATTGGGAGAATGGCTGCGGGTTTCGTGATCGTGCGCATTGTGTACACCCCGCTGGCTAATCTGCATGTGATCGGGGCCCTCGTCGGCCTGGGAATTTGGATGTGGGGCATAGGTTCTATCGCACTTGCGCTCTACAATCGGCTGCAACCGACGACCTCACAGGCCGCAATGCCCGGGCCCATGCCCCCCGTTTCCTTGCCTCCACACACAACGGTAGGCGGAATCCAGCCAGCATAACGAAGTCTGGAAGCCCGGCGCCAGTCGAATGACAGGCGCGGAATTTAACGGGCCGAAGCATCTCGGATGCTTCGGCCCGTTGCCTTTTGCGGAGGCGGGAAAAGTCTTGGAATCAGTTAGTGCTGGCGAACCTTGGCGGCAAAGAAAGCCTGGTTACTGAAGGTGTTCGCAGCGTTGTTAATGTAAAGGGCCCGAATGCCAACCGCTGGGGAAGCTGCAGGGGCACTCCCGTTCAGTATGCCGTCGAGATTGGTAACGCCATGGGCCCCTGGCGTGCCCGTGAAGATCTCTACGCCAAATACGCTGGATGGACCAAAGCCAAAATACACGGGGAGGGTGTTGATGTTTAAGAGGGAGGCAGACAATGCTCCGGTTGGAGTTGCGGTGAAGCGTGACCAGCGCAGAGTAACGGTGTCAACGTTGTCGGAAATCGCCGCAGTCGTGCCGTTGGCGATGGTGAAGGCCTTGACGTGGATAGCGACCGACTGGCCTAGCTGGAGAGCGGCGGTAGTGGTGGCGTTCGCGAAATTTCCGTAACTGGCGGGGAAACTGTTGGCGACCGACAGGCCTTTAGTATCGACGTGGAAGATCGGGGCAGTTGCAAGATTCACGGTGAGGGGAGCACCAATACTCAAGCTGCTGATCAAGGAGCCCGAAGCGGCAGGAATAATGTCTGTGACGACGATACCAAACTGCGTCGCACTGTTCGTGGCAATAGAGTCCACAGTTCCTTCGACGGTGTCCACTACCGGGCTGGCGAGGAGCGGCTCGATTTCCTGGACCGTAAAGGTCCCGTCGGAATTGAGAATTGCATCCATGCTTGCGGCCTGGTTGTTGGAAACGCAACTCGTCAATTGGGTTGTTCCCGTCGAACAGAGCGTGCCAGTAGGGTCAGGGTCGTAATTGGTGCTTGAAGCGGTTGAGGCGGTGATGGGGGCGCGGTTCACAACGGTGGCAGGTTTGATTGTGACTGTTGAACCGCTGGTCGTGGCGATGCCAGTGAAATCTTCGATGATGTCAAGCTGGCCAGAGGCGAGGTTGGAGTTCGCACGGGGAAGCGTGAAATCGCTTGCGACAGTAGTGCCGGAAGAGTTGGCGAGATTTAAGGTGAGCGTGGTACCGGTGATAGTAATGGCGTTCGCGAGATTGATATCGATGCCGAACCCGGTGTCACCACTGATGGTCTGTGAAGTGGTAATTGTGGACGTAAAAGGACCAGTAAACGAGGCGGTGCAGACGGCACCCGCGGCGCACACGGGGTTCGTAAGCGCGACGCCAGTGCCATTGAAAAAGGTGAGCTCAGCACTAAAGAACGAGACGGCGATGGAGCTATAGGTGCCGGTCGGGACTTTGGTCGCAGTGCCCAGAAAGGCGGAATCGGATTGCAGGCGAACCAAATCAAAGGAGAAGCCGGTTTGGCCGTTTAAGTCGAAAGTAGTGGCGGTGCCTGTCGAGGGGGTCAAAACGATGGAAGTAGGGACAACTTTAAAACTGATGAGTCCTAAGGTCGATGGAGGAGTGTCCGCGACCATGACAAAGCTCAGATTGGCAGTGCTGCCTCCGCCGCCCCCGTTCCCCTTGGGTAGGCCGCTGCACGAGTCCAGAACGAGGCACGCTAGTAGACTCAGGAAAACAAAGGATTTATAGGACTTCATTTGGCACCCCATGACGCTCGGAACTTAGATACCGACACCAAGAAAGCGATCCCAATTTTCTGGCGTTTTTAATGTAACGCCTGGCAACACAGAAGTGGACTCAGAACTGCCGCGCGATGCCCAACTATTAAACCGCTCTTACCTCACGAAATGCCCGCGGTGCGAGCCTGAACGCCGAACGGGCACGCTCCGGAGGATATGCTATCGTTACGAGTTCGCGGCAAGCAATAAGGCCCGGTCGAGGAATCTGAAACTGTCCGCATCGGGCGGACAAGGGTGAGCTCTCTGGTACGAAAAGCTGCAAAGTCGGCAGGTGATCTGACGGAACTGAGGCGAGCCTCGACGCCGGAACGGGTGGAAGAAGTGTTCATCGGGGAGACGCCTGAAGTGCTTGAGATCATGCGGCCCGACAGGGAAGAGTACACTGCGACTGCGGAAACAACCGCCAAACCATCCATGCGGGATGTGTTTGGGCCCGGTGGATTTCTGGAACGTTGCATGATTGGCGGGTACGAACACCGGCGCGGGCAACTGGAAATGGCGGAGATGGTGCACGACGCGTTTGAAACGCACCACCACGCGATTTTGGAGGCGGGAACCGGGACGGGAAAGACACTGGCGTATCTGGTGCCGGCGATTTGCAGCGGGCGGCGCGTGGTAATTTCGACGGCGACGAAATCGCTGCAGGAGCAGCTCTATCAGAAGGATATTCCCTTCTTGCAGAAGCACTTTGCCCCCAATTTGAAGGTGGCGGTGATGAAGGGGCGCTCGAACTTTTTGTGCGTGGCGAAAATGAATCAAATGGCGGACCAGGCGCTGCTGAAAGGCATGGATGAGCTGGACGCATTTCAGCAAATCAAGCACTGGGCGAAGCTGACGGAGACGGGCGACCGCGCGGAATTAACCTTTTTGCCGGATGATTCCGATTTGTGGACGAGGCTGGATGCGAGGCGGGATACGTGCTCGGGGCAAAAGTGCCCGTCGTTCAATCCGTGTTTCGTGACGGGAATGCACCAGCGGGCGAAGGACGCAGACCTGATCATCGTGAACCACCACCTCTTCTTCGCGGACCTGGCGCTGAAGCAGGACGACTTTGGCAGCATTTTGCCGGAATACTCCGCGGTCGTGTTCGATGAAGCGCATGAGATGGAAGACGTGGCGAGCGATTATTTCGGGCGGCAAATCTCGAATTTTCGTTTTGATGAGCTGGCGCGCGACGCAGATCAGACGCTGCGGTTGCTCCACCTGGGCACGCCTTCGCTGCTGCGGCGCACGCAGCGGATTCGCGAGCGGAGCCGGGCGTTTTTCGAGACGTTTCCGCCGCGCGATGGCAAATTCCCATTTTCGCGGAATGAGAGAGAAGCGTTTCTCGAGCAGAATCGCGAGGCGTACGATGCGCTGGCGACAGCGCTGAAGGGTTTTGAGACCGAATGCGCGGCGCTGACGCAAAAGCCGGAAGAAATCTTGAGGATTGCGCGGCGAAGTTTTGAACTGCGGCAGGAATTGTCTTTCCTGTTTGAATCGAATGAGCGGAACTTTGTGTATTGGTATGAACGGCGGAACAAAGGCGTGTTTCTGGCGGCCACGCCGATCGACGTGAGCCAGATTCTGCGAGAGAAACTTTTCGAGCAGTTCGACACGGTGATACTGACCTCGGCGACGCTGACGGTGGCGGGACGGTTCGAATTTATTCGCCACCGGTTGGGGCTCGATCACGCGAAGGAACGCGGATTGCCGCCGGAATTTGATTACAAGGAACAGGCGATGCTGTACTTGCCGCCAGCTATGCCGGACGTGCGCAATCCGGCGTATACGTCGAAGGCTGCGGATGAAATCGTGAATTTGTTGGAGACGAGCCAGGGGCGCGCGTTCTGTTTGTTCACAAGCTATTCGCAAATGAACGAACTTTTTGAACGCGTTCGGGCGCGCGTGCCGTTCCCATTGCTCCTACAGGGGACCTCGCCGCGGTCGGTATTGCTGGAACGATTCAAGAACACGCCGGGGGCGGTGCTGTTTGCGACAGCCAGCTTTTGGCAGGGCGTGGACGTGCCCGGCGAGCAACTTTCCTGCGTCATCGTCGACCGGCTCCCGTTTGCGGTGCCAAGTGACCCGATAGTTGCGGCGCGAGTGCAAGCTTTGCAAGAAGACGGGCGCAATCCGTTCTCGGAATTTCAGGTGCCACAGGCGGTGCTGGCGTTGAAGCAAGGATTTGGGCGGCTGATTCGTACGAAGACGGATCGCGGAGTTTTAGCGCTGCTGGATAGCCGCATTCAGCGCATGGCGTATGGTAAAATTTTTCTGGAGTCGCTGCCGAAGTATAGGATGACGACGAATTTGGCGGAAGTTTCGCGGTTCCTTGGAAAAAAGAAATAAGAAAAGTATTTTGCACAAGGCGCCTGGAGAGCACCGAGGACAGAGAGCAGAATACAGAGGAATATGTTCCAAGTCAGTGTGGAAGAGACATTTTCGGCAGGCCATGCCCTGCGCGGATACAAGGGCAAGTGCGAGAACGTGCATGGGCACAACTACCGCGTGCGCGTGACGCTGGAAGGCCCGCAACTGGATTCGATTGGGTTGCTCGTGGATTTTACGCGGTTGAAACACATCATCCGGGAGATTATGGGCAGGCTGGATCATCAGTTCGTAAATGATCTCGAGCCGTTCAAGACAGTGAATCCCTCGGCGGAAAATATGGCGAAGTATTTTTATGATGAGGTGGCGCGCGGCCTGAACGATCTGCCTCCGGGAGCGCGCATCACGGACGTCGTTTTGTGGGAGACGGACACAAGCAGGGCGCAGTATCGGCCGGGCAGCTGACGGTTCTTGCGAGCGGTGAAACGATGAATCGTGCGTTCGCTATTATTCTGATTCCAGCGGTTCTTGTCGCGATCGGTTACGTCGTGGTGTTCCGTTCCATGGGAATTACGCCAGCCTATTGGCGGCTAATTTTGCCTTTCGCGGTCTTGGGAGGCGCGATCTGGTGGTTGGGACGGAGAGCCGCGCGCAAGAGCGGTACCAGCGCGCGGTAGGGCAGGAAATACGGCGCCGCGATTACAACGGCGCGCCGCGCGATACCAAGAGCAGGAGTAGGCCGTCGCATAGTTAAGTCATGTTCATTACAGAAATATTTAAGTCGATTCAGGGAGAAGGCACTCGTGCGGGACTGCCCTGCATTTTTGTCCGTCTGACAGGGTGTAACTTGCGGTGTACATGGTGCGACACAGCATACGCATTTCACGGCGGAACGAAGCTGAGCGTCGAGGAGGTGCTTGCGCGCGTAGATGAACTGGCTGGAAGGCGCGATGGATTGCCCGCTGCTCGGGCCAGTGTGCCTCTTGTGGAATTAACGGGGGGAGAGCCGTTGCTGCAGGAAGAAGTTTACCCCCTGGCAGAGAAACTGCTCGCCGCAGGATACACGGTGATGATCGAGACGAGCGGCGAGCGCTATACAGGTCGGCTGCCTGAGGCAGTGATCAAGATTGTCGATGTAAAGTGCCCAGACTCTGGAGAGGCCGACACATTTGAAATCCGGAATCTCGAAGTGCTGGATGCAAAGGACGAAGTGAAGTTCGTTCTTTCAACAAGGCGCGACTACGAGTTTGCGCGGGACTTTACGGCCCAGCATCGGCTTGCGGAACGCGTTAGGCAAGTCCTGTTTTCACCCGTTTTCGATGACCCGGCCGGGAAGTGGCAGGGACTTGAACCGCGTATGCTAGTGGAGTGGATCTTGGCGGACGGATTGCCGGTTCGGCTTGGCTTGCAACTGCACAAGTTCGTCTGGGACCCGGCGACTAAGGGCGTGTGAGGTAGAGGACGTTGAGGAGGTTGAGGAAGTAGAGGATCGGAGGCGTGATTGAGCGCTGGCCGGTTGCTGGGTGGTTTACTGGGAGAGTGTGGACACAGAGATGAGCAAGAGCGATGCGCGGAAAGCGGTGGTGCTGGTGAGCGGGGGGATGGATTCGTGTGTTTGCGCGACGATTGCGCTTGAGAAGTATGGCAACGAGAATCTCGCGCTGCTTCATGTCAGTTATGGGCAGCGCACGGAGACGCGGGAAAGGCGCGCTTTCGACAATATTGCGGATTGGCTGGAAGTGCGACAGCGTTTGGTGGTGCGATTGGATCATTTCCGGGCGATTGGCGGATCGGCGCTTACGGACACAAAAATTGCCGTGCCTGAAAATGAGCTGGGCGCGGTGGGAGCGCACGGGAGTTCGATTCCGGTTACGTACGTGCCGTTTCGCAACGCTCATTTTCTTTCGGTAGCCGTGAGCTGGGCGGAAGCGATTCGAGCGAGTGCCGTTTACATTGGGGCGGTGGCGGAAGATAGTTCCGGCTACCCTGATTGCCGCGCGGAATATTACAAAGTTTTTCAGGATTTGGTTCGCGTGGGTACGCGGCCGGAGACACAGATCGAAATCGCCACTCCGGTGATCACGCTGAAGAAAAGCGAGATCATTCGGCGCGGCATCGAGTTGGGAGCGCCGCTGCATCTAACTTGGTCGTGCTACCAGAATGAAGAACGGGCATGCGGAGCGTGCGATAGTTGCCTGCTGCGATTGAGGGCATTCGCGGAGGCCGGAGTGCCGGATCCAATACCTTATCGGCTGGCGGTCTCCGCTCGCTCCTAGCACTTGGAAAAGCGCTAAGATTAAGGATAATAGGGCCCATCCCGCCAGCCAGGCCGGGCAGAGTTCGCCTCGGCAAAAGGAGAATTGAGCATGAAGAGAATTTTGAAGACCATGATGTTTGCCGTATTGCTTGCTGGCACGTTGGCCTCGGTTCTTGCGCCGAAGGCAGCCGCTCAGAACGGATCCATCGCGGGAACGATCCTGGATATCAACGCAAAGCCGTGGTTTGGTCTTGGAGTCGAGTGCGTAAGCGAGCAGGGCGCCAAACAGGACGCCAAGACGGATATTTCCGGACAGTACAGCTTGCCGAACCTTCGCCCGGGCATCTACACGGTGACGATAATTACGTTTCCGCCCCCAAATGAAAAGCAACAGCCCGTCCTGATGGGGAAGCTGAAAGTGACAAGCGGAGAAGTAGCTAAAGCGGATATGAACTTCAAAGACGTGCTGGCGAAGCAGGGCGCGGTAGCGCAAGAGCAAGTCAAGAAGCAAGAGGAAGAGAAGCAAAAATTCGAAGGCATGAAGGCTCACTTCACTGCGGGTGCAGCATTCCTCGAGCAGGAGCGCAAGGCAAAAGACGATTTGACGAAGGCTACTCCCGATCAGCGGGATGCGTTGAAGCAAAACCTCAAGGACCTTTCCGATAAGGCGACGGCAGAATTCCAGGCCGCACAAAAGGCGGCTGCGGAAAAGGACCCGAATCAGCACCTGCTGTGGGCCAAGCTCGGAGAAGCGTATGACATCGCAGGCCGCAACGACGAAGCTGCCCAGGCCTACCAGCAGGCAGTCAACGCCAAGCCCGAGGAACCAGGCTACTACAATAATCTCGGCAACGTGCTGGCGAGAGCGGGGAAGATCGACGAAGCCCGGGCGGCGTACACCAAGAGCGCGGAGTTGGATCCGACGAAAGCGGCGACGGCGTGGCGCAACTTCGGAATCAGCCTCTACAATGCGAACCGGTTGGGTGATGCGGTCGAGCCGCTGCAGAAATCCGCGGAACTCGATCCGAAAAGCGCGCAGACGTG
>JBGPLB010000078.1:0-21098 GCA_041486245.1 Candidatus Acidiferrum sp. | reverse complement strand
GGCTGTTCGTGCAATGCGCACACGCGGTCCTGCAACAACGCACGAAGCAGTCTCCGGGTCTGAGCGCCTGGCTGGAACAGCTCACCTCCCGCACGCATCGCAACGTCGCCGCCGTGGCGTTAGCCAACAAACTCGCCCGCATCGCCTGGGCCGTGCTCGCCAAGAATGAACAATACCGGCCCTCAGTGTTGGCCGATGTAGCTGCAGCTTAGAGACGACTGCGAAGAACATGATTTCTTACCAGGTCTGCTGGCGAATGAGGAGATGGCACAACGGTCGAACCCGGCGCTCTTTAAACCCGTAACCGGAAGAAGTCTCTCGAGACTGAATAACTAATGGGGAAAAGAGCGCAGCGCATTCCATCCTGGCCAGGAGTGATTCGCTCCAATAAAGGCCGTATACATTTGCGCAGACCAACTTGTGACATCCTCACATTTCGCTTGCGGAGTAGCGGCGGACCATACATTCCGGGTTGCCCGTGATCCGCTCGAAATCCGCCTCCAAGTTCGGTTCTGAGTGTGTAGGCCTGGTTTCGACAGTTGATTTCGACCGCCCGGGTTGCGACCGAAAATCGCACCTACGCACGCATCTGAAAGCCCGCTACTCGGTAACCCCGTTGATCACCAGCGTGTTTCCCGTACCGCCGAGCACATAGTCGAAGCTTCCATTGGGGAAATCCACGCGGATGCTGGAGAAGTTGACGAAGCACGACCCGAATAGCCCGAGGTCGGTCGCCACCGCATCGAAGGTGAAGTGCCCATCTCCGGCGCCGTTGCCGGAGAAGGCGTCGTTGGCGAATGCAGCGTCGACGTGGGCCGGAGGGCTCTTCCTGCAGACCTCTTGGCCGGAGAAGACACCTTGCCCAGCATGGATAATCACCCCAAAGTGGACGTTGTCGCGCACGACGTTGTCGTGCACGTCGGCAACCAGGCGCGCCGTGTGATCGACGGCGCTGAAATCTGGGTTCTCTCGTATTGCCAAGGCAAGACCGTCCACCGTGTTGCCCACGAATTCGCTGTCGGCGATGGTCACATTCAATGCCGAGTCGACCGAGGGATCGTAGGCGGAGGCGACCGCGGCGTTGTCGCCCATGAAGACCGCTCCGTGGAAACCGTTGCCCTCGACACGGTTGCGCTGGAAGACGACGGAAACGTTGTCCGCCTCGGGTCCGCCGGCCACCGAGACGCCGATGCGATTGCCCGCCGCAGGCGTGCCGAAGATGTTCTGCTCGAGCGTGCTGCTGGCCGATCGGACCAGGACGCCGTAGAAAGCGTTGTAGGAGACGCATTGGTTCATGGTGAAGTTCGGGCTTCCGTCGGCGACCAGCGTCCACGACGTAAGGCCCTGACCTACGCCGTCGAGAATGAGCCCGGTAAGCGAGACTCCGTCGGAGCGCACGCGCAGGAGAGCCTTCCTAGTCGCCCCGGTGATGCGGGTCGCTCCACCGATCACCGCTTGCGGAACGCCTGCGGCGTCGAATGAAAGCTGCGTCTCGCCCTCGAGTCGCAGCCTCGGGACGTCGATGAGCAGCCCGTCCCCGCGTTTTGAGGCCTGGAGCGTGTAGGTGCCGGCGGCAAGATGAATCACCAGCGCGCCCTGGCGTTGCCTGGCTCGCGCCGCAGCCACCGCGTCCACCAGCGAAGTGAAAGCGTGCGACGGGGTCGATCCGTCGCCGCCCGGCGGCGCCGCGGCGTCGACGAAGATGGTGGCGGAAAAGGCGGGCTGCGCGGCCAGTGAAAATGCGACAGCGAGGGCAATCATTAAAACTATATGATTGATTGGATCCTTCATTTTTTTTCTCCTTCTGGCGACAAACCCTTGCTTTTTAGCCGAACCTTGCACGCGGACGGTTTTTGGACACTCTTAAGGTACAGCCGCGACCTATCACCCGCTCGCCACTCGTGCGTCACGGCACACAGTCACCGGATCGCATGGCACGAATGGCGAGTCGTTGTGGAACTGATTTCACTCGTCATCGTGCACGGGACGCATGTTGTGCTTGTAGACTGCCGTGCCGATTGCCCGTCCTAGGCGCGATCCTGCGTCCTGGTCAGTTCGAAAATGTATGCCGCCATAGACGCGCGCGTCGTCGACATCGTCGTCAATCTGCACAAACGTGGTGTACTGCAAGAGGATGGTGGGCACCGCGGGGTTCGTCAACGTGATGGAGTGTCCGCCCTCACCGTACAGACGCCTTAGGACCTCGGTACCGCCATTGGTTCCGCTGGCGTGATTTGAGGGATAGCTCGGGAAACAAGGTGTCGGGATAAACGGAAGGAAGGCGGGATCGGCTTCTGTTTTCGGATTGCCGTCTGTGTCCCCTGCGCGAATTGCCGTTTCGGGGCGCCAGAAGTTGTAATGGTATTTGTTGAAGAATGACGCCACGAGGCTGTCGCTTGCGGCCATGTTCACCAGGGCCAGGGCGCGGGCATTTTCAGACAGCGTACCCCCCTTTTCCACCGCGACCTGCCGCGCAGCCTCATTCAGCGCCTGGGTCGGCGAAGTCACTTGGAAGAAGTGCACAACATCAGCCCGATCTTGCGGCCGCTCCGTGCTGGTGAGGTTCCCGACCGTCAGCACCTCGTTGTAGGCCTTCGCATATCCGTTGCTCGTGAGCGCTGGCGGCGGATCGAGCAGATACGCCTCGGCATTCGGGATGCCAAACGGTGTTACGTTCTGCCAGTGAAGGAAGGTCCCGACCGCAATTCCATTCATGATTGGACAAGTTGGCGTGGCCTGCCATGCTCCTGGGACGACGGATCCCGGAGTATAGAACTTGGGTGGGGTTGAGCCGTCGTTGGCGCGCAGAGCGATCATGGCGCCAGCGGCGGCGTGACCAGTGGCGATGCCGGCTTGTTTCGATTGACCGTTGGGTATCAGCGCCAGTGAGGCCGCCAGTTGCGTTTGCAGGGTTGTTTGACTGTTGGGAAAATAGTTGACCAGCGCATCGTAGGCGGCCTGAACGGCTGCGGCGTCGGCTGAGGCCCCTGGAGGCGCCGCGATCGTGCCGAGATACGGTCGGTATTCGCCGGTGACAGCGTTCACCGCTTCAAATACCGCCAGTTGCACGATCGCCGCGTAGCGTGCCTGGGCGAACGGGTTCTGGCCATTCGCGATGGCCGTGTTTACCGCAATTTTGTTCCAGTCCAAGACAGCATCGGCACCGACAACTGTGGAACCAAGCAGCAGTGCCAACACCATGACGATCCACAGGCGTGATGCGACGGCGTTGCCGACGAGTGTCGAAAATTTCTGCATGACGGACCTCCAAGTCTGAGAATTCCTTCGCGTTTATCCCCCATCTGGGCGCTACAAGGCAATGCAGCTTCTCTGAAGGAACGATAAAGATTTGCTGAACTCCCAAGTCGCTGAAGCTATTGCTTCTGCGCCGACCATGGCGCATCATTTCCGCAACGCTCGTCAGGGCCCGTGTGGGGATTAATGCCCCAGAAATACCAATTCGGCGATTTCACACTCGACCAGGCCCGCTATCGGCTGCAACGGGGTGAGCGACTCCTTCGCCTGGAAAAGCTCCCCATGGAGTTGCTCATCCTCCTGGTCGAGCGGCGCGGCGAGCTGGTGTCTCGTGACGATATAGCCGAACACCTCTGGGGCAAGGACGTCTTTCTCGAAGTCGACCACGGCATTAATACCGCCGTCCGCAAAATCCGCCTGGCGCTGCGCGAAGACCCGGAGAAGCCCCGGTTTGTAGAAACCGTGGTAGGGAAGGGATACCGCTTTGCCGCCGAAGTGATCACCAACAATGGCGCTACGAACGCTGCGGCTTTGGCCGAGTTGAGCGCCCTGGCACCGCCGCTCCCGTCGCCAGTTGATTTAAGTCCACAGCCTGGGGTTCAGCGTGCGATAGCAAGATCGATTTCCGTCCGCGCGAAAATCGTGACCCCTGTCATCGCGGCTGTGACGCTTGCCGCGGGTGGGTACTTCTATTTCCACCGAACGCCGAAACTCACTGACAAGGACACCATCGTCCTCGCGGATTTCAGGAACTCGACCGGCGACACGGTGTTCGACGACACACTCCGGCAGGGACTTTCGGCGCAACTCGAGCAATCGCCATTTCTGAACCTGCTTTCCGATGACCGGATATCCCAGACGCTGGCACTGATGGCCCAGCCGAAGGATGCGCGGCTGACGCAGGCGCTGGCGCGTGAGGTTTGCCAGCGCACATCCAGCACGGCAACCATCGAAGGTTCCATTTCGACGTTGGGAAGCCAATACGTGCTAGGGCTGAAGGCGGTCAACTGCCGCACCGGCGATGCGCTGGCTGATGAGCAGGTGACGGCAAGCAGAAAAGAGCTGGTGCTCCGCGCACTAGGTGATGCGGCTACTAAGGTTCGCGAAAAGTTGGGAGAGTCGCTCAGCTCGGTGCAGAAGTATGCCACGCTGTTGGAGGAAGCGACCACGCCTTCGCTCGAAGCACTGAAAGCCTACAGCCTGGGATTTAAGACGGCTTATGCGAAAGGGGACACTGCCGCACTGCCCTTTTTCATACGAGCGGTAGAACTCGACCCAAGCTTTGCCAGGGCCTACGTCTCGCTATCGATTAGCTACGGGAACCTCAACGAAGTGGGCCGGGCCGGGGAGTACGCCCGCAAGGCGTACGAGCTACGCGAGAGGGTGAGCGAACGGGAACGGTTCTTCATCGATTCAAATTACTACGTAAGTACGACAGGAGACTTGGAGAAGGCAGCGCAGACCTTCGAACTGTGGCAGCAGACCTACCCGAGAGACTATCAGCCTCCCGGGAACCTGGGAGACATTTCCAGCGCGCTGGGAAACTTCGAAAAGGCGTTGCAGGAAAACCGCGAGACGCTGCGTCTGGCACCAGATAAAAAGATCATCTATCTCTTCATTGGTTCCGCCTGCATGGACCTCAACCGGCTGGATGAGGCAGAGACCGTATACAAGCGAGCGGAGCAGAGCAAGCTGGATAGCGAGTTCCTGCTCTCGGGGCGCTACGCGTTGGCGTTTTTGAAGGGCGATGCAGGGCAGATGGCTCAGTTGCTCTCAGCTGCCATGGGGAAGCCGGGTATCGAGGACCTATTGTTGAGCGATCAAGCGGACACCGAAGGCTGGTACGGGAAGTTGAAGAGTGCGCATGAACTGACGCGGCGCGCGATGGAATCCGCCCAGCACAATGACGCCAAAGAGACGGCCGCCTCCTATCAGGCTGAAGCGGCGTTGCGGGAGGTGGAATCAGGCAACCGGGAGAAGGCACGCTCTGAAGCGAATGCAGCAATGAAGCTGGCACCGAACCGCGATGTGCGGGCCATGGCGGGACTGGCCCTGGCGCGGGCAGGCGATACAGCAGGGGCGGAAAAGCTGGCTCCAGAACTCGACAGAACATTCCCCATGGACACGCTGGTCCAGAGGTATTGGCTGCCCACGATTCGGGCAGCCGTTGCTTTGGAGCGCAAAGATCCGAACCGGGCTATCGAACTATTGACGGAAGTGAGCCCAATCGAACTTGGCACACCCAACAAATTCGTGGTACTGCTTCCAGTTTATGTGCGCGGGGAAGCTTATCTCGCGCTGCACGACGGCAATCGAGCGGCAGCGGAATTTCAGAAGTTCATTGATCACCGGGGACTTGTGGTGAACTTTCCTTGGGGCTCAGTAGCCCGGTTGGGCCTTGCCCGCGCTTACGTCATGCAAGGCGACACTGTGAAAGCGCGTGCCGCGTATCAAAATTTCCTAACGCTCTGGAAAGACGCCGACCCTGACATTCCCATCCTCATCGCTGCCAAGACCGAGTACGCGAAGATTCGGTAGATCTAGTTGCCACACGAGATCCGTCGCTGAGCGTGCCGCCTATCTTGGGCTACAGTGACAGTCAATACCCAGCAATCGCAATCAATAAGCCCAGCGCAGAAGCACGCCGCCAGTGGTATAGCCCGCACCAACAGTGACGATAAGCACCAGGTCGCCCTTGTGAAGGCGCCCTTGCTTGACAGCATCGCACAATCCCAGCGGAATCGTGCCCGCCGTGGTGTTGGCATAGCGGTCGATATTGACGAGCACTTTCGAGTCATCGACGCCCAGCCGCTCCTGCGCGGCGCGAATGATGCGGAGGTTGGCTTGGTGGGGAACCAGCAGCGCCAAATCATCCTTCGTGAATCCGTTGCGTTCGAGGAGCCTGGCGGACATCTCTGCCATTCGGCGAGCGGCATACTTGAAGACCTGCGAACCTTCCTGGTGCACGAAATGCATTTTCTTTTCGACAGTCTCAGCCGTCGCCGGATGCAGTGAACCGCCACCCGGCATGTAAAGGAATTGCCCGCCCGAGCCATCCACATCATGTTCGAAATCGAGGATTCCTTCGCCGTCGCTTGCCGGTTCGAGCAGCACTGCGCCCGCGCCATCGCCAAACAAAATGCAGGTGGCGCGGTCGGTGTAGTCCAGGATGGAGCTCATCTTGTCACTGCCGATAACCAGGACCTTCTCGTGAGCACCTGAGCCGACGAATTGCGCTCCGACCGTGAGCGCATATGCAAAACCCGAGCATGCGGCGGAAAGGTCAAAACCCCAGGCCTTTTTTGCGCCGATGCGGTCCTGAACAAGGCAAGCCGTCGCGGGAAACATCATGTCTGGCGTGACGCTGGCGACAATGATCATGTCAATGTCGCGGGGGTCGGTTTTAGTTTGAGCGAGGAGCACTTTGGCGGCTTCGGTGGCTAGATGCGAACTGGCAGTGCCATTTTCAGCGATGTGACGCTCGCGGATGCCGGTGCGGCTGCGAATCCATTCGTCGTTGGTCGCGACCATTTTCTCTAGGTCCGCGTTCGTAAGCACCTTGGGCGGTACGTAACCTGCGACACCCGAGATTTTTGCCGCGATGCGGTGAGACATGTCTCTCCTTGGGAGCTACACCATGCCAAGAGAATCCGAAATTCTATTCGATGCGGATGCGAGGTTACAAGTCGAGAGCGAAAGATACAAGGATTTGCAGCGGTTCTGACGCGGTGACGGCCGATTGGCGCGGAACATTATTTTTCAGGCGGAAGGATTTCGTGCCGCCAGGTCAACTTTGCCGTTTTTTGCAGCATGGCGGAAACGGAGCAGTATTTTTGCTCACTGAGCTCGATGGCGCGTTTCACGGCGGCTTCCTCCAGCGAGCCACGGAGGCGGTAAAGTATTTCCAGTTTTATCCAGACGGTGGGCGGCTCGGAAGCGCGTTCGCCGGAACAGATGACTTCCAAGCCTTCGAGTTTTTGGCGCTTTTTCTTCAAGATGCTGACTACATCCGTCGCGGTGCAAGCGCCCAGAGCCATCAGGACAAGCTCCATCGGACCGGGTGCCTTGTTCGACGCGCGGTCGGAATCGATCGTGATGGCGTGCCCCGAAGGGCTGGTGGCCACGAATTTTTCTTCGCCAATCCACTTTATGGCTGCTGTTTGCACTTTGCCTCCTGGAGAAACTCTTCCGCGTTCCTAGAGTAAAGGATAACAACAGTGAAATGAAGTTGGAGTAGCGAAACAGAAGTCTTTACGGCTTGCTATCTATTTCTTGCTTAAGCTTGCGAGCGTCTTTGAGCAGAGGGAGACCCGGGTCAGCGTCCTTCCAGGGGTCGAGGAGCCCATCCAGCTGCGTTGCGGCCTTGGCCCTGTACCCCTTGGCGAGATAGATGCGCGCGAGATGGTAATTCGCGGCGAGCCAGTCCTGCTGAGGCTCCCATCCGATCGGAGGATCGACTTCGTTGAGGAAAAGTTCGAACCAGACAGCGGCTTGGTCGGTGTTGCTGGAAGCCCCGTAGGCATGAGCCAGTCCCTCCACGGTCATGGCGCTCCGCTTCGCTTTGTCCGCCAGGGAGAGCAGCTCAATCGCATGGCCTTTATTGCCATGTGCGAGTTCCACCTCAGCTTCAAGGGTTTGGATATCGCTCATCTGCTCGGGATTTTGGGAGTCTGCGAGAGGGCGCACTTTTTGAAGGATTTCCGCGGCCTTCGCGACGCTGCCAGCTCGCGCGTATTGCGTTCCGAGCCAGAGCCCGGCGCGCACTTGGGCGCCCGAGGTGGCCAAGTAAGGGAGCGCAAGATCCAGTTCACGCAGTTGGCCGGCGCGATCGCCCTGTCCATCCGCGACAAGGGCGAGCAAGTTGTGCTCGCGCAAAATGCTCAAGGCCCACTTGAAAGTTTCATCGGACAGCAAAGCTTCCTGCAGTTGTGGTTTGGCGGAAGCATATTTGCCGTGGTAGAGATCAAGCCAGGCAAGCGAGCGGAGGCCTTTCGGTTTCAGGCCCGGCTTCTCAAAAGCAAGCTTAAAGGTTTCCCGCGCCTTGGGTTCGTCGCCGCTGCGGAAAAGAGTCATGCCATATTCGTGATTGATGTTCTGATTGGTCTTCCAGGAAGGATCCAAGCTAAAGGCTTGCTCGTAGTTGCGGAGCGCCTCGGAAAAATTGCCGAGCCCATTGTAGGTGGTGGCGATGTCGATATAAGTGGAAGGGTTGTTGGAAGAAATGCGCGCGAGTTCTTTGTATTGTTCAAGGGCTTCTTGAGGCTGGCCGTTGTTGCGTAGCAGGCTGGCAAAGTTGAAGCGCATCCCCCAATCATCGGGGTACGATTTGAGATACACCTCGAAGCTGTTTTTGGCCTCGGCGACGTGGCCGAGATCTTGCGCGTAGCTGGTCTGAACGTAAAGCCGCTCACGGTCGGTGGTGCGTTGGGAAAGCTGGAGCGCTTTCTCCATATGTTCTTTACCCCTGGCGGGGCTATTGAAGATGTGACTGTAGTAGGCGCTTCCAAGTGCGGCGTGGGCCATGGCGAAATCCGGATCGATCTTGACCGCGGACTCGAAGGCCTGCACGGCTGGGTCATACTGTCCCTTGCTCCAGAGAGCGCCCCCGTCGGCAAACATTTTCAGGGCTTGTAAAGACCGCGTGGTTACCATCGGAAGTGGTCGATCGGTTTTACCTGTGGCGAGCATCGATTCGCCAAGGTCGCGGCGCACGCGAGTTGCTACCGAGCCGAGCGCGTCCAGAACATGGTCCTGGTCCTTGGCTTCCTCGAGGTAAGAACGAACCGCCACGCCTGACCGCGGATCGATCAAACGGGCGGTAAGTGCATACTGCTGCCCGACCTTGGCGATGGAGCAACTCAGGATCGCGCGGATGGCCTCACGCTGAGAGATATCCCTTGCCACCTCCTCGGTGATTTTTTCCTCACCGCTCTTGCCCATGCGATGCAAGCTGTCCGCGATGCGTGCGCGCGGCACGACGTTGGCGTGCGGGGATTGTTCGAGGCTGACCGTCAAGGCCGTGAGGAGCGAGCGATCGAACAGCGGGTCGTTGGTCTGGTTCTCAAAATCGGTGATCAAAAGCCAATCACGCGGGGCAAACGAGAGGACCGGCCGCGCGCCTATTAACCACCAAAGGGTGGCTACGGCGACAGCCAAGAAAACTGCGGACAAGTAGATGGGGCGTGGATGCGCCCGTAGAGTGTGCTTCCACCCACGGCGCGAGGCTGCTTGCACGCCCGGGATCGCAGAAGAGGATGTTTGCTGCAACCCGAGCCGTTCCAGATCGACGCGCAATTCGCGGGCAGACTGGTAGCGGAGGTCAGGCTGTTTGTCGAGCGCCTTCATAATGATGCTTTCGACTTGTGGGGAAATGCGGCGGTTCCACTCCTGCAACGGACGAGGCGCTTCGGACAGAATTTGCTGGATCAGTCGAGGAGCCAGTTTTTCCCGGAACGGCCGCTGGCCTGCGCTCATTTCATAGAGAACAATCCCTGTGGAGAAAATATCGGTGCGAGCATCCACTGGGTCGCCGCGAAGTTGTTCGGGAGCCATGTAAGGAAGGGTGCCTGCTCCATCGCTTTCAGTAAGGGAGGCCGTGACTTCTGCACCGGTACCGGCATCGAGAAGCCGAGCCAACCCAAAATCCAACACCTTAACTTGGCCCTTCGGCGTCACCATGATGTTGCCGGGCTTGAGGTCTTGATGGACGATTCCGTGTTCGTGCGCCTCCTCGAGCGCAGCAGCAATCTGCAAGCTGATGGAAATCCACTCCTTTTCCGGCAAGGTACCTTTGCCGAGGCGCTGACCGAGTGTTTCGCCGGGAATGTATTCCATGACCAGAAAATCGATCCCGTCCTGGTTATCGAAGTCGTAGACCGTTCCAATGTTTGGATGGTTGAGCTTGGCCAGGGCCAAGGCTTCCTTGCGGAATCGTTTGCGAGGCGCGTCAAAGCCCAGCTTGCCGGGAGGGAGCACTTTCAGGGCAACATCGCGGTTGAGGCGCTGATCGCTAGCGCGATAGACCACGCCCATTCCTCCGGCGCCGATCTGTTCGATGACCTGGTAGTGGCCGATAGTTTGGCCGATCATGGCATGGGCACCTGCCGTTGGCGAGAATCTTAGGCCGCGCTGGTAGGCAAGTCAACGCGGAGGAAGAGCCGCGGCGCTAAGGTCCGGAGGGCTTGTTCCCGCAGTCCCGGATGCCCCACACCTGCCTCCGAGTAGCAAAAATGAGGTTAGGATAGATGGCGTGGCAGGGAGACTTGACGGAGGAGACTGATGTCGATGAGAGCTAAGCGAGTTGTGAGATGGGCCGGAATCGCTGTTCTTGTTCTGACTGCAATGCTAGGTGCGGCGCACTACAAGGTGAAAGCGGAACAAAGCGCAGCGGGGAGCGAAGGAAGCGCGCAACCCTTTGTCATCGAGTACTACTACAAGGCGAAGTGGGGGCATGCCGACGAGTTCCTCGCGCTCTTCAAGAAGAACCATTACCCGGTGCTGAAGAAAGAGATGGAACTGGGACGCATGTTGAAAGTGAGCATGACATCGCCCAGGTATCACACAACGGAGGATGGACGCTGGGACTACCGGGTGACAATCGTGTACAAGAACGCGAGCATCGCAAATGATAATTTCGACAGCTCGGCCCTGATCAAACAGCTGTATCCCGATCAGGATTCATACAAGAAAGAAGAGCAGCGGCGATTCGAGATTCTCGACGCGCACTGGGACCTGCCAATTAGGGACGTGAATCTAGAAGCTCGGTGAGGATTTGACGGAGACCAAACGAGAAGCGATAGCAGTTTTCTATGGCTCGCGGTCCGGTTCTAAGTGTTGCGGGGGCCCGTGGCGGCGACTTCGATGATGGGGTTAGGAAGCTGGCGCATCGTACGCACGAAGATTTGGACGATGGCGGCATCAAACTGGGCGCTAGCGCAACGTTCTAGCTCCGCAAGGGCTTCCGGAGAACTCCGGCCTTTCTTGTAGGTGCGGTCGCTGGTGATGGTGTCGTAGGCGTCGGCCACAGCGATTATGCGCGCGCCCAATGGTATACCCTCGCCGGAAAGCGCATCCGGATAGCCCGATCCATCGAAAAATTCGTGATGATGCAAAACCATCTCGCGAATGCGGGCCAGCGGAGTGAGCGGGTCCAGTATCTTGGCGCCAAATCTCACGTGCGCTTTCATGGTTTCCCATTCTTCGGGATTGAGCGGGCCGCTCTTGTTCAAAATGTTTTCCGGGATGGCCACTTTTCCGATGTCATGAAGCACGCCACCGAGGCGGATCTCCTCGATCTCCGCATCCGTCATGTTGAGAGCCTCGGCGATGAGCGCGGCATACGCGGAAACTTTTTGCGAATGCCCCTGCGTGTAGTGATCTTTTGCGTCAATGGCGAAAGCGAGCGACGTAACGGTGTCCAGGACGGCTTGCGGAAGACCTTCTGGACCCTGTGAAGAAGTCGGCACGGTGGGTTTACCGCCCGGCGTCTCGGTTGATGCCAGAGACTCCGTGAATTGCTTGAGGCGCGAATAGATTTCCTCAAAGGCTTCCGGCCCCGTGGCAAAAAGTCGCTTGAGGGTTACCCCGAGATAAGCCTCGAGGACGTCGCGCTTCCACTTTTTCGCTTCGTTGGGATCGAAGTGGTCGGCGGTGGAAACCGCATTCCCTCCCTGGTGCTTGGACAAATACATGGAGGCGTCGGCCACTTGTATGAGCTCTTGCGGCGAGGAGCCGTGCAGCGGATAACAGGCGATACCAAAGCTGGCGCTGATGTTCTTCTCTCGCAGAAGCGGGTCCGCGGATACCCAGCCTCGAAGCTTGGTTGCAAGCTGGCGGGCGTGCTCCATGTTGGTTTCCGGCATGAGAATGACGAACTCGTCCCCACCGTAGCGTGCGACGACATCGGAGCGGCGGCAATTCGTTTCAAGAATGTGCCCGACGCGCTGGAGAACGAGATCTCCCTCGAGATGGCCGTAGAAATCATTCACGAACTTGAACCTGTCGAGGTCCATGAGTACAAGGGCGAATGCACGTCCGGCGCGCGTGGAGCGCTTCCACTCCGCGGAAAGAGCTTCCATGAAGAAGCGATGCGTCTTGACGCCGGTGAGGCCATCCGTGATGGCCTGCTCCTGGGCCTTCTGAAAGGAGAAGGCATTGTGAAGGGCGCCGGCAATGAGGTCGGCCAAGGTGCGGAGAAGCAATATCTCTTCCTCGGAGAACTCCACCGGGAACGAGGATTCGACGTACAACACTCCGTGAAGCTGTTCCGCGTAGAACACAGGAAGGGCGATGGCTGCGCTGGAATCTGGCAAAAGCGGTTGGTGGGCGGATTCTCCTGAGGTAGAAATCTGGTAGTCGGCCATCTGGCCGCTGCGCGCGACGTGGCCAATGAGGCCGTTTCCCAGCGGAATGCGCCTTCCGAGCGCGCCGCGTCGCGCGCCCGCTTCGGCCTGGACGATAAGTTCGCGTGTCGAGTATTCGAGCACGCTGATGCCTATATGGTCGTAGGTCAGCCCGGCCTCCAGTTGCTCCGCTATCTTGGCCAGCATTTCGTCGGGGTTGAGTGTGGCAATGGCGTTGCGCGAAATGGTGTTGAGCAGGGAGAGATGCCGCGCCTTGGTGCGCTCTTCGTGGAACAGCCGCGCGTTTTCGATGGCGATACTCGCTTCGCTCGCGAGCACCCGCATGAGTTCGAGATGCCCTTCATCAAACGTGCGCTCATTATCGGAAAAAACGGCCATCGCGCCGATGGCGTGGTCGTAAGCGACCAGGGGCACGCCGCAGTAGCAGCCGCGATCGCGAAGCGGGTCTACGCCCAGTTTCTTAACTTCCGCCATGTAGTTGTCGCGGATGAGCACAGGCTGGCGCGTTCGAATGATGTATTCCGTGATGTAGTTGCCGGCAGGACGGCTGCGCGAAGGTTTGGGTGTGCCGCCGATCACTTCCAGATCAAACTTCATTTCATCTCGAACAGGGTCGAGCGAGGCAATGTAAAAATTCTCCACATCAAAAAGGCGGCGCAGCTCTTCCCAAACTTTGCGCAGCAGCTCTTCCTTGTTAAGCGTGGAACTCAGCGCGCGGCCAATCTCGTTCAGGACGTGCAACTCCTCCGAACGGCGTGAAGTTTGCTGGATGAGGTAGCTGTTCTCGACGGCCATGCCGATCTGGTGGCCCAGGGCAAGTAGCAGGCGGTATTCTGCTGGAGTAAAGCGACGGCTGTCCGGCGTGCCCAGTAGCAGGACTCCGAAGGCCTGCTCCTTGGCTTGAAGGCTGATGGCCACGATGCTGCGAAGACCCTGTGCGAGAGCGAGCTGGCGGAATCGGCGAATGGGCTCCTCGCGCTCAAGCGCTGCGACGGTGTCGTCATTGCGCAGATCTCGAAATCCGAGCAGCCCGCCAAGACGCGAGACGAGTCCAACCAGATAGTCATCCAGCCCTTGTTCTTGCGCTGTTCGGCAGAAGTTATCGCTCAAACCTACCGCGACCACCGAGGTCGGGCCTTGTGGGTCGCCATGATGAAGGAAAAGCGCGCCAGCTGGTAGACGTACAACTCCCAGGACACGATCGAGGGCCTGTGAAAGCATGCGCTGAATTTCGCCGCCGACAAAGCTCGAGGTGGCGAGATTCAGGTTGGATAGAGCGAGCATGTTGCGTTCGACGCGGCGTTTTTCTTCTTCGTACAGCGCCATTACCATAAGCATGGCGACGAAAGCGGATGGCACGGCGGCCGCCGTTTGAAAGCCGATGTCACGGAAAAACGTTGCGTTTCGGAAGAAAGAAAAAATTAGCCCAACGGCAGCCCACACGACAAAGGAAATTGCGAGAAGCCAGTCGGCCATAGTTTCCTGGCGGCGGCTTTCCAGCCAGAAAAGATAGCTAACCGCCAAGAAAATCGCGGCAGCCGGCAGAATCAACGGAATGTAGAACCAGCTGAGAGCAAATGCCCCACCCCAAAACACCAGCACGCCCCCGGCAATTGCGGCCGGTATGCTCCACAGCGGGCGCTGCGCGTAAAGCTGCGCGCCAAGAAAGAAAAAGATTCCCGCGCCTGCATACAGCAACTGATCGAGCGCCGTCTGGAGCGGCCACGGTTGTTCACTGTGTGAGAGAACTGGTCCAAGATAGCTGAGCGCTACAATCGCCCATCCGGCCGTCCAATAGAGGAGATAGGGTCGGCGCTTGAGGTTGTAGAGATAAGCGAAGAACCCGGCTACCAATGAGGTAGCCGCCAGCAATGCCAGTGCGATGAAGCTCTGGTTGGTCAAGGCCTCGGTCAATTCCCCGTTTCACGCGCGGACGGTTACGTTACACCTTCCGAACACAGTAACGCGATTTGTGTTTCAAGGTGAACCTGAATCCTCGTCCGTCGCTCGCGGAGACAATCGTGCCGCGGCTCGAGGGACCCACCTCGAGGCACAAAACAAAGTACTTGTGATTATGGATGATGGAATTTTCAGGAAGCAAGCGTACCAGGGTACCGGTTGCCAAAGAAGCAGCAGGGAGGGGGGTAACGGTTTCCATACACGCCAGCGCTCAGTCCCGCAGAGGCGGCGCATGGGTTAGATTCAATGAGGCCAGCAGGTATGCAGATTGGACGCAATTTGGGCGTTTCGCTAAACTGAACGGTTAAATTCGCAGTGCAGGACGTGCCACTCGCATGGGTGAAATGACTAACAAATCGCTGCATGGCATTCGAGTACGCTTTGCGCCTTCGCCGACAGGCTACCTCCACGTGGGCGGGGCGCGGACCGCGCTCTTTAACTGGCTGTTTGCGCGACGGCAGCACGGCACCATGATCCTGCGGATTGAAGACACCGATGCCGAGCGCAACAAACCAGAACTGGTGACCGGGATTCTGGATGGACTGAAATGGCTCGGCGTTGCGTGGGACGAAGGGCCCTTTTACCAGTCGCAGCGGACGGAGCTCTATCGCGCCGCGGCGAAAAAGTGCCTCGCCAATGGCAGCGCTTTTTTGTGCTACTGCCCTGCGGAAAAGTACGCGGGCGGAGACTACGCGGAGCCCGCCCAAGATGAGGAGCCGAAAGGCGGCGGTGCGCGGCGCGTGACGCGGTGCACTTGCCGCGACGGCAAGCCGTCAACTCCCGGCGCGAAGCCGGCGGTGCGCTTCAAAGTGCCCTTGGGGGGAACGACGAAATTTACGGATGTGGTTTTTGGAGAGACGGAATTTTCGAACGAAGAGATCGAGGATTTCGTGCTGCTGCGCTCCGGTAAAGGCGACGAGGAGTTCGGTCAATCGATGTATCAGCTGGGCGTGGTCGTGGACGACATCGACATGCGCATCACGCACGTGATTCGCGGCGCGGACCATATTTCCAATACGCCGAAGCAGGTGCTCCTCTACCGCGCGCTCGGCGCGGAATTGCCGCTCTTCGCGCATGTCCCGCTAATCCTCGGAGCGGACAAGAAACGGCTCTCCAAGCGGCACGGGGCCACGGACGTCAACATGTATCGCACCGACGGATTCTTGCCCGAAGCGTTCCGGAATTTCCTGGCGCTGCTGGGCTGGTCGCCAGGGAACGATGACGAGTATCTGCGCACGAAAGAATTGATCGAGAGATTTTCGCTCGAGGGCGTAAGCCGCACCAATGGAGTATTTGACCGAGCCAAGCTCGAATGGTTCAACACGCAATATTTGCAGAAGCTTCCGATCGAAGAATTGCTGCCGGAAGTGGAAGCGGAATTGAAGCGCAGCAAATTGTGGAAAGAAGAGTGGGCCGCGGCCGCCGCGCCTGGCCCCGATGGAAGAGACCACGCGTGGTTTTCACGGACGGTAGACCTGCTCCGTCCACGAATTCGGCTTCTGCCCGACTTTTCCTCTTGGTCCCGCGCTTTCTTCAGTGACGAATTCCCCGTCGACCAGGCGGCCAAGGAAAAGTTTTGGAAAGATCCGAAAGTCCCGGAGTTGCTCGCGAAATTGGCGGACGCGCTAGCCGCGCTGCCGGAGTGGAACCACGACGCCTGCGATCATGCTTCGCGCGCGGTCGCGGAAGCCGCTGGCGTGAAAGCGGGGTTGCTGATCAACGCTTGCCGCGTCGCGATTGTTGGGCAAGCAGTCGCGCCTCCGCTCTTCGATACCATGGTAGCGCTGGGCCAAGAGCGAGTCGTAAGCCGTTTGCGCAAAGCCTTCGTAGAGACGTGATCTCGCGGGCGCTAAAGCGCGGGAGCTTGGTCATCAGACGGCGATTTCGACCGTGGAGAGACTCACAGAGACTTGCGGAATCTCTTCTCCATCCGCAATACGGTCTGCAATATGCAACCGAATGGCGTCCTTGACGTTTTCGACGGCCTCTTCGTACGTATCTCCTTGACTGTAGCAGCCCTGGAGGGCCGGACACGAAACGAAGTATCCATCGGAATCACCTTCGATCACGATGGGGAGAGTAATGTTTTTCATGACTTAAGATGATTATAGTTCTGTCAGCAGCAAGGGCAAAACGGAATTTATCGGAGCTATTCGTCGCGCAAAGCCACGACCGGATCGACTCGCGCAGCTCGCTGTGCCGGGATCACGCATGCGGCGAGCGCCACGATAATCAGCGTCGCAGCCGTGCCGGCGTAAACCAGCGGAGCTGCGGGCGTCACGCCAAATAGCAGGGTCCGCAACAGAATTCCAAGAGCTCCAGCCAGCACTGCCCCAGTGACCAGCCCGATGGCGCTCAGCTTCAATCCCCGCCTCAGAATCATGCTGGTAACGTCGAGCGGCCTTGCGCCGAGTGCCATGCGCACGCCGATCTCGCGTGTTCGTTGCGCCACGGAGTAAGCCAGCACGCCGTAGACACCTAAGCATGCCAACACCAGTGCGAGTCCCGCGAAAATACCAAGCAGGGTCATGGGCCGCTCGCGATCGGCAACATTTTCCTCCATGAGCTGATCCATCGTGCGAATCAAGGCGACAGGGCGGTCAACATCCACGGCCCACACCGCGCTGCGCAAGGCGTTAACCATGCTCGCAGGGTCTTGCGCGGTTCTCACAATCAGGTAGTCCGCTCCGGGGCGATCCACCTGATTCACCGGAACATACACGGCCGGTTTCATGTCCAGCAGGAGACCGCGCTCGCGAATATCTTTCACCATGCCCACCACAGTTCGCCACGACTCCTTCGAGCCGGAGAGTTTCAATCGTTTCCCGACTGGATCCTGGCCGGGCCAGTGCCGTTTCGCTAAGAATTCGTTGATAACCACCACCGGCTGGCTGGACTGGATGTCGCGATCCTCCAACAGGCGCCCTGCCTCGAGTGTCCCGCCGATCGTCTCCAGATAGCCTGCCGTCACTTCGCGGTACAGCGCGTCGTTGTCCTGCCCGGGTAAGAGCGGCGCTGCGCCCTCGATCACGTACCCTTCTGTATCGCCGATCGAGGTGAACGGAGCGTCCGAGCCAAAGCCGAGATTCTTCACACCCGGAAGTGTTCGCGTCCGGTCCAGGACGTCTCGATAGAATGCGCGCAGCTTTTCGTTGCTGTTGTATTTCGTGCTGGGCAGTGGGATTCCCATGGTCAGCAAATGATCGGGGCGAAATCCCAGATCGACTCGGCGCAGATTCCACAGTGTCTCGATCATCAGAGCCGCTCCCACCAGAAGCGCAAAAGCCATGGCGAATTGCGCGACCACCAAAGTGTCTCTCAGCCGCATGCCCCCGCGAGATTCGCCCGTGCGCGCACCTTCTTTCAGCGATTCCTGCAGAGAAACATCCGTCGCGCGCAGAGCCGGCACCAATCCGAAGATTACTCCGGCCAGGATGGAGACCGTCGCGGTAAACAGCAGAACTGGAGCGTTCAAAGCAAAACCGTTCCCGGCGACCTGTGAAGGAACAAGATTCTCGAACACGCTCCAACAGAGGCGCCCGACAAGGAGACCCGACACGCCGCCCCCGACGGAAAGAAGAAGGCTCTCCGTTAGCAATTGCGCGCCGATCTGTCCGCGGGTCGCACCCAGCGCGATGCGCACGGCAATTTCGCGGCGTCGTCCTGTGGCGCGGGCCAATAGGAGATTCGCCAGGTTTGAGCAAGCGATGAGCAGCACCAGAATGGCCGCGATTTGCAAGACCCATAAACCTGTGGCGGTGTCGCCGGCAAATTCTTCCCGAATAGGAATGACTACGGCGCCGACATTTGTGTTGGAATCCGGATACTGTTGCTGCAGGCGTTTGGCGATCACGTCCATGTCGTGCTGCGCGCGGGCGACGGTCACACCGGGCTTCATGCGCGCGATGACTTCCAAATTGTGGCGGGTGCGCCGTGCGAGGTCCTCGGGAGTGAAAGAGGCTGGCGCCCAGTAATCCGTCTGATGGTCTGGAAAAAAGAAACCGCGAGGCATCACCCCCACAATCGTTGTGGCCTCCCCGTCCATCAAAATGGATCTGCCGACGATCGAGGAGTTGCCTCCAAAGCGCCGCTGCCAGAATGCATAGCTGAGAACCACGACCTTGCGCTTGGCAGCGTCCTCTTCGGCGGTGAAGGGTCGTCCGACTGCGGGCTGAACGCCCAGGACATCAAAAAAGTTCGGAGTCACTCGTCGCCCCAGCGCTTCCTCCGGCGCCTGATCGCCGGTGAAGGCCGCGTTCGAGTAGCGCAGCGCCACCATGTCCGTAAAGACCTGATTTTGAGCCCGCCAGTCCACGTAATTGGCGGCGGCAGGCGTATTGTGCGCGAAGCCGACGTAGGACGCGTCTTCCCAAACCATCACGAGCCGGCCCGGATCGGCATAGGGCAGCGGACGGAGAAGCACACCCTCTACCGCGCTGAAAATAGCCGTGTTGGCGCCGATTCCCAGCGCCAGGGCGGCTAACGCCACGGCGAAAAAACCGGGATTGCGCTTCATTTGGCGAAACGCTGAGCGAAGGTAGGCGTAGAGGTTCATGCCGTAGAGTACGGCGGAGAGGCACAAAGGTTCCTCAGGTTCTACATATATTTCGTTTGCCGCGTAGTCGGAATGCAGGTAACCAGAAGCCCCTAGTCCTGGCATTGGCTCCCCACCGCCGTTACGACGATACCCCTCAACAAGTGCAAACGTGCCGGGGCGGCCTCGCTCGGTAAGTATGCGGCGCAACGGCTTGCCAATGTATATACATCCGTGTATATATGAATGAGGAGAAGGAGCATGGCTACGGCGCGCGTGTTTAAATCAGGAAACAGCCAGGCGGTCAGGCTGCCGAAGAAATTCCGGGTGAAAAGCCAGGAATTGGAAATCTTCCGGCGAGGCGATGAAATTGTCTTGAAGGAAAAGGCAGGAGGCATGGTTCGCGTACTAGATTTGCTGGCGGAAATGCCGCGCGACATGTTCCCAAAGAAGCGCAAGGACCCGCGGCCGCAGCGACGCAAAGGCCTCTGATGAGCGCTCGCTACCTGCTGGACACGAATATCTGCATCTACTTGCGACAGAATCGGCCTGCCTATGTGACGGCGCGATTCCAGCGGCTGCAACACGGGGACGCCGTGCTCTCGGTAGTCACCTATGGCGAGCTGGCTTATGGCGCGGAGCGAAGCCGGCAGCGCGCGCAGGCTCTCGAGTCTCTGGCACGACTTGTGTCGCTGTTGCCGGTACTTCCCTTGCCAGAACATTCCGGAACAGCCTACGGAGAGATTCGTGCCACGCTGGAATCGCGCGGAGAGAGGATCGGCGGCAACGATCTTTGGATCGCCGCGCACGCCAAGTCCGCCGGTCTAATTCTGGTAACAAACAATGAGCGGGAATTCCGCCGCGTCGCCGGCCTCAAGATCCAAAACTGGACCACGCCCGCCCTCTGAGCCACGCCAGCAAACATGCTGCCGAAAAAGCTGCCGCGTGCGACGCATATCGGCGCTACAAGTGGGTCTTTTGTCCCATTTCCCTTAAGTGGCGCTCTGTCACCATGGGTCAAGACGCGGTTATTTCGCGGGAAAGATTTCGTGGTGGGCTGGTTTTGAGGAAGAAGCTGATGCAGCGACGTTCAAAGCCGCGTCCAACGCGAGCGTGACGGGAGGAAGGCAAATTTCCGTGCTGCAAGCTTGATAGCGCAGTTTGAGCGGAAGATGTTGCACGCCTAGAGGAGCGCTCGGGAGCGCAGTAACTGGAAGGTAGAGCTTGATAGTGTCCTCGTAGACGTTTAGCGGCTTCTTAGAAAAGGTAAAGGAGTGCAAGGCGCCTTTGGGATAGGAAACATCGCCTAATTGAAAGCCCGCGGGGGCATCGGCGCGGAGATCGGTGGCGATCAGATAGTCTTCGGATTTTTCGCGGGCGTTGATATGGAAGCCAGAGCGGATTTTCAGAACCACGGCAATTTGGAACTGGCTGCCTCGGCCCACAGGGTCTAGCGAAACATAGGTTGTAGGAGCAACTACATCCTTCGGGGAAGGAACCTGCTGCGGCGCGGAAGGCAGCGCCGCGACCGCAATCAGAAGCAGAACGCCGGCGAAAATGGCCAAAACGAATTTCATAACTTCACCTGCGTGCCGAGCTGCTGAGAAACGACGCGGTTCATGACTTCAAAAAGATCTTCGCCCGTTTTTTCGAGCACGAAAGCGTTCTTCACTTCCGACCAGCCAAGCTTGAAGGAGGTCGAGAGCGCCGAAATCCAGATTTCGCGTATCGGGGTATTCGGCGAAATCACAAACTTCACTTCCTCGGGCTCCTCAAAAACAACCTCGATCTTGCCGCTTTCGCCTTCAACATCGAAGTCATGTTCATCCGCAAGAACAAGCAGCCGTTTCTTCAATTCTGTGAAGGCAGCGTCAGCTTTTCTCTGAAAATCTTTTTCTTCAAGCATGGATTCAGCGTATCAGAGCTGGGATTCGATAGCTTTGTTCATTTCGTCTTCACTGATAATGCCGGTGATGCGCTTGATCTGT
>JBGPLB010000077.1:0-21192 GCA_041486245.1 Candidatus Acidiferrum sp. | reverse complement strand
AGGATCGGGACTTCGGCGAATTGGTATATGCGCGTGGCCGGTCGTCTGCCGGAGTGATTCTGGTCAGGTTTGATAGCCGTGCGCGTCAAGCTAAGCCAGCGACCGTGGTTGAGGCCGTCGCGAAGCTGGGCTCGCGGCTGCATGATGCGTTTACTGTAATAGAGGCCGGACGAGTACGCATAAGCAGCCGACCCTAACGCGAAGAGAAGTGGCGAGCGGCCCTTCGACTTCGCTCAGGGTAAACGAGTGGGGAGAAAACGAAAAACACTGGCGCGTGACGCGGTGGTGGCAAGACTCATCCAATCCAGGGCGGGTGCCCATACGCCTGGTTTGCGCGTGGGGCCTTTGCCTTTTCCTAAGTTTTCCACAGGTGATTCGAATGGCGTTCCAGTAAACACTTGACAAAGTGTTGTCGTATCTGGTAACATGTCTTGTGATAGTCAGACGCCAGCCCGTTCCGGCAACCCAATCCTCTCTGCGAAACCTCTGTGCCCTCCGCGCCTCTGCGTTATCCCTTTCCGGCTCTTTCGTAAGTCCTTTCCCTGCCACTCTTACGGACACAGCGCAATTCGCTGAAAACAAAACAACATTAAGTCTTGTATTTGCCACTCTTACGCGCCGCGCCAAGCATAACCCCTTTGTTTGCCGCTCTTACAGAAAACACCGGGGGTGGCGTGCACCCCTTGGCTTCTCCTCGCCACTCCCGATTGGTCTCTTGTCTACTTGTACTAACCCCTTTAGAATCACATCTTTTGCAAACCCCTACCCTCTAAGTCCCATGGAATCACATCTTTCCTATAAACATGGGGGAGGGGAGGGTCGCGCAGGAGATTCTCAGTTCGATTTTGCCGTTCGCCCGGCAAAGACGGCCAATGGCCGTCCCGCAGCACCCGAGTCTTTTTTGGCCGCTCCTGCGCCAGACAAGGTCGTCCTGCCGCTCGATTTCGCGCCGGGAGTACCCATCTCTATCGCTCGCCGCACCGCGCTTAGTGGCGCATCTTCTTTCAACACAACCGTTCCTTCGTTTGCCTCGACGCCCAACGCTTTCCACATCGCAGGCAGGTCCACCTGTACAGGCTTATTCTTCCACTCCGCGTACAATTTCTCCAAGACCTCCAAGCCCACGGCGTGGTCCCCGGTTTTCAGCGCTTTTTCCAAATCCCAGTCTTCGCGAATGTCGCCGCCCGCTTCGAGGATTCCGCGCAGTGCGTCTTCCAATCCTTTTTTGTTTTTCGTCTGCTTGCGAATCTCCACGTCCGCCGCAAAGCAAAACAACGCGCCGCCCCAGTACGTCCGTCCCCACGTGTGGGTGTGGTCCAATCCCGCGTCGCCCTCTTGCGGCTCGCCCTTCGGCATGTCGCGCACCAGGTCATGCCACATTTCGAGCGCCGTCCAATGGCCTGCGCGTATCCGCGCAATCGGCTCGACGTACACCGAAAGACCCTCCTCGATCCAGTGATGCTCATCCGACATCGACGGAAACGCCAGGTGCACCATTTCGTGCGTCAGCATCCAGTCGTCCGCAAAGTCCGCTGCCGACGTTTTGCTACCGGCAGAAATGCGAATCAGCCCGCCATCGCGTCCCCACGTCATCCCGTGCCGCACGCCATTTCCATCAAACGAAATTACGCGGAGCGTCAAATGAGGAACAGGGAAGCGTCCGTAAAAAGTCGTCACGGATTCCGCGGCGGACTGCACCCACTTCATTACATCCGATTGCGAAAGCGGCGCTTCACTCGAATCAATAGTCACGTCAATTCGCGAGCCGCCGATCACCACCGTCGAAGTCACGTCAGCCGCCTTTGCGGAAGAGGGGTAAAGCAGAAGAGAGAAGGAAAGGAGCAGGGCCAAAACCATGAAGAAAGCGCGTTTGCGGCGGCCAAGGGTAGAGTCCATCCGGACCATGAGTGCCCAAAATCCATCCTATCCCAATTGCGAGGTTCAGGAGGGGACGATCTGAGCGAAATGTTAACCGGGAGTTTTGGTTTGCGTTTCCGTCTTCCAGAAAACTTTGTTCGCGAGCGCATCGACGGAGAAAATTCCCGGCCCAAACAGCAGCACAATGAGCGAGGCAACCAGAAATACGTAGGGCGCCGCCGCGGTGAATTTGTCCGGATCGGAAAAAATGGAAAGCAACGCCTCGCGGTCGCCGATGAGGTAAGCCATGATCAGGTTCACAGTCAGAGCAAGCGACGTGACGCGCGCGAGCAGGCCCAGCGCGAGAAAAAGGCCGCCAAAGAGCTCCACGCAGGAAATGAAAACGGCCATCTGCCCAGGCATCGGCAAATTGAGCGAAGTAAAGTATTCCGTTACTTTGTCGAGATGGTGCAGCTTGCCCCAGCCGCTCTGCATCAGTTGAATTCCCCAGTACAGCCGCACGAATAGCAGGAACGGGTGCTGGAGATAATCAACGACGTGGAAAAACTTATCGTGCCACGTGCGCAAGGTCGTCAGCAGTTTGTTCATCGGAGGCCAGCCGCCAGAATTTCGCTGGAAACGTGATGCGCAACTCTATAACAAGTTTCAACGAGCCGCGCGTTTTTTCTCCGGACGGCAAAACCAGCCAAGGGCGGCCCAAGTCTGAAACCAAGTTTGGACTTGCACGGGGCGCTGTTCGGGCGCAACCGCGCTTTTACGAAAAGCCGCATCAATCGCAGCGCCAAGAGTGTTGCCGCGGTGCAGCGCAGTGAGGATCGAATATTCCTCCTGGTCGAGCCTGCGGAAATAAACGGAATAGTCGATGCGATGGACCGCCAGGAAAATTTGCGCGGGCTTCAATTTCGCGACGGCGCGGACGCGCTTCCGTTTCTGGCGCTCCGAAAAAGTATTGCTGGCGAAATCCGTGTCCTCATCGTTTTTGCGCACTTCGAGAAGAAGGTCGTCGACGGGGTAGCGAAAACTCAGCAGCTTCACATACGGTTGCAGCGTCAGCTTCAGCTTCGCGCCATCAACACTCGAAAGATCTTTCTGGCGCAACGCCGCTTCGGCCTTTCCGTCGAAGGCTTCGATGTCCGCCCACTCGAGCCGCGTGATATCCAGGGCAAGGGCTTGATTCGGGCCGGCCCACTCGGGATTTTTCCGCAGCCACGATTCCATGCGCGAGCCAAGATTGCGAAGCGTAAACGAACGCGACGGATTGGCGATGAGATACGCTTTGGCCATGGCGTCGAACCGGCGCTCACCGAGAACGGCGCGCAAGCCAGGGAAATCCTCGATGAGCGCGGAGAGCACGCGAAACCAATATTGGCGGTTGTAAATTTCGAGACGCTCGAAAGAAGTGAGCCGGTCGTTCGGCTTGATGAAGCGCGATGCGTAGCGCTTCATCGGGCCGCCGTCCGGAGCGCGGCGCTGCATGCGTTCGGAAGCAGTGAGCGGCTGCATCACGGCGCGCGCCATGGTGCGCTGGAGTTGCATCAATTTCATACGGCTTCCGCCAAGACGGTGGCGCGCAGGAATTTGTTGGCTTTCAGGGCTTCATCGTGAACTTCCTGGAAGGAGGGAATGCTGTCGTCCCATTCGAGGAGCGTCGCGGTATGGCCGACGCGCTGTATGGCGCGCTCGTAAAGCTTCCAGACCGGATCGATGACCGGGTGGTCGTGTGTGTCCAGAATGTACTTGCGGTATTTCGAGTGCCCGGCGATGTGAATCTGCGCGACGCGATGCGCGGGGACGCTGTTGATGTAATCGAGCGGATTGAAACTGTGATTCTGCGAAGAAACATAGATATTGTTTACGTCGAGCAGGATCCCGCATTCCGCGCGCTCGACGACTTCATTTAAAAATTCCCATTCGGTCATTTCCGAATCGTGATATTCCGCGTAGCTGCTCACATTTTCGACGGCGATGGGAATTTCGAGAAAATCCCGCACTTCACGCACTTTTTGCGCGGTGATCCGCGCGGCCTCGAAGGTGTACGGCATGGGCAGCAGATCGTGCGTGTATCGCCCATCCACGCTGCCCCAGCAGAGATGATCGGTAAGCCACGGCGTTTTCGTGCGCCTGACGAGATCTTTCAGCCGGCGAAGGTGCTCTCGGTTTAGTTTTTCCGCGGAGCCGAAATACATGGAGACTCCGTGCTGCACGACTTTATATTGCTCCAGGATCTGATCCAGTATGTGCAGCGGCCGCCCGTCATCGATCATGAAATTTTCAGAAATGATTTCGAACCAGTCGACAACCGGCTTGCGCGTGAGTATGTGGTGGTAATGCGGGGCGCGCAGCCCGATGCCGATGCCGTAGTCCGTAAATCCGTTAAAGCGATTCGCCGACATTGCAATCTCCGGGAAGCGAAAAGAGGAAAGGGCCAGTGAAAGCCACCGGCCCCCATCCGTGATCAAGCCCAAGCGCGGGATAAATCCTGCGAGGGCTTTTTGTGTTCAGCAAGTTTCCCTTAGGACGGCTTCTCGTCCATGGGCTTGCCATCAGTCCTGCAGCCGCCCTTGCCCTTGCACGAGTTCTTGCCCTTGCAGCCGTTGTCGCTGGACTTGCAGCCGCCCTTGCCCTTGCAAGAGTTCTGGCCCTTACAGGTGTGCTTATCCTTCTTCTCCTTGTCAGCCTTCTTGTCTGCATCCTGGGCCGTGGCCGAAGCCTTTGCCCCGGTGAGCAGATTCGAAGCATGAATGCTGGCTCCGGTCCCCGCGAGCAAGCCCGCAAGCGCCGCGCCAGTAATCAGGAATTTATTCGTCTTTGTCATTTCCCTCTCCGACCTCCTGTTTATTTTGAAGCTACTGCTGCCCTTCCGGCGGATTGCCCGCCGTGAAGATCATAAGCTCGCGCGGGAAGCGCTTCTTGGGATGGTGAGCGAGTCACGGATTTTTCGAATCCCCGCAAAATGTTGCCCTTTTTAAAATCGCGGACGTTTCCGTCCGTCTTAGACGGCGCATTAACCCAAACGATTCACGCAGACACAGACCGGCCCGAACAGCGAACTCCGCAGCCTTTGCTTGGTCCTCCGGAATCCTGTTGACGCAGAGATACCCCTCCAATTCCAGTTGACCCTAAAGACCTGCTAGCGCCCTAATTTATTCCCCGCGCGGACGATTCGTCCGTTTGGGAATTCTTTTCCATAGATTGGGGAGGTCAGGGTCGCGGACGCGCCCTGGCTTAAAACCCCGTCCCTCAATCCGGGGCTATGGCATAACTGGTATCCTCCCATTGCGGTCAGCAGTCAAGCGAAAAAAAGGTGAACACTTGTGACGGGTATCACGAGATCTGCCCTCAGCATCCCAAAGGACCAATCTCCACCAGCCCTCCTAGACTATGTACGGGGAATCTCCGCGTCCGGATGTAGCCCCGATGACCGAGGTGGGGATTTGAAGTAAGCAATCACAAAGAAAACGCCGAGCAGGGAGTCTGTGCCGGCAAAGACCAAGTCTGAAGGGTGCATACGGCTCTGCAAAACCAAAGTTAGCACGGCAATAGCGTAGGTCGCTTTTTCGAGCACACAAGGAATCATCAAGGGCCGGTAGCGTGCCGGGTCTGTGGCGATGAAGCAGAACGCGACCTGCCAAGCCAGGGCCACACCGACGAACCCATAGAAAAATCCGGGATGAGTGATCGGAGGAGGATCCTTTTGACCGATGAGGTCAAACAGGAAATAGAGCGGGGTGATGACCACCAAGCCCCAGATGCCTGCGATCCAGAAAA
This sequence comes from Candidatus Acidiferrum sp., assembly GCA_041486245.1. Classification (GTDB taxonomy): domain Bacteria; phylum Acidobacteriota; class Terriglobia; order Acidiferrales; family UBA7541; genus Acidiferrum. The sequence continues at coordinate 15,546 of JBGPLB010000077.1, read as the reverse complement.
CGATTTTCGCGAATTTCAAGTCTGCCTCCATGTGCCAGCAAGTCGTTAAGATTTTATAGCAGCAGCGGCCGCAGGGAAATACTGTGCATCGTCCCATTCGCTGGTCCACGCCGAAATCCTGAAGTGGTATCCTCCCAGTGCATCCAGCGGGAGGAGTCCAATGGCTAAGTTTTCGAAAACTCGAAGGTTAATCGGCGGGTTGGTTGCGTGTTTCGCGGCGGTTCAAGCATCGGCAATCTGTGCGACTGCACAATCACCATCACTTCTCGTTCTTGAAAAGAGCGACGAAAAATTGGCTATTGTCGATCCGGGCAGTTTGAAAGTTGTGGGCCGGGTGCCATCCGGGAGCGCTCCACATGAAGTGGTCGTTTCGGATGACGGAAAATTCGCTTACATCTCCAATTACGCCGATCAACGTGGTGCCAAGAAAACGATTTCGGTGGTAGACCTTTCGGCCCAGAAGGCGATGGCCCCTGTGGATCTTGGACCTCTGCAGGCGCCGCACGGCCTCGCGTTTGCCGGCGGTAAGGTGTACTTCACGGCGGAAGGCAACAAAGTGATTGGCAGTTATGATCCCGCGGCGAATAAGGTGGATTGGGTGCTAGGAACTGGACAGAACGTCACGCACATGATTGCAGTTTCGAAAGATCAGAAGATGATTTTTACTTCGAACATTGGATCGGACACGATCTGCGAGATCGAGCCGGGTGGAGGGCGCAACGGCTGGAATGTCACGGCCATACCTGTTGGCAAAGGGCCGGAGGGATTCGACCTTTCTCCGGACGGCAAAGAAGTATGGGCGGCGAATTCCGGGGGTGGCAGCGTTTCGATCATCGACGTGGCCATGAAAAAAGTCACGGCGACACTGGATTTGGAGACCAATCGTTCGAACCGGCTCAAGTTCACGCCCGATGGAAATCTGGTGCTCATCTCGGACGATGGAGGGGCCGGTTTGGTCATCGTTGATGCCGCTACAAGAAAAGTGCGCACGAGACTGAAATTGGGCCGGGGGCCGGAAGGCATTGTGGTTCAGCCAGACGGCTTGAAAGCCTACGTGGCGCTCAGCGGCGAGAACGCCGTTGCGGTGATCGACTTGAAGACGCTCGAAGTGGCGGGCAAAATCGCAACGGGGAACGGGCCGGACGGCTTGGCCTGGGCGCAGCGTAAGTAAGTTTTAATAATCGCGGTCGCGCGATGAGTCGCTCAGGCCTTCTTCCCAAATTTCGCCTGAGCGGCCTCGATGAGCCACTGTTTCAAAACGGTCAAATAGTGTGGATTCACATTTTGGAAGCCTACGCCCATGCCCTGGTCCGGCTGGGAATAGGCAACGATGCCTTGGGTCTCGAAATATCTCCCCTCCGAGTAGACCTTGAGCAGCGCCTGCGTTCCCTTTGCGAGTGGATTGGACATTTCCACGTAGCATCCGTAGAGACTCAGCTCCGTCACGCGGGCGGCAATACCAGTTTGTGCCCCCTTTTCAATGACCTCAGCGGTCGCAATGAATGGCAATCGAGGAGTTCGCCGTCGCTCGTCTTCCACGGATTCACCCCTGGTAACGGTCGCGGGATTCTACCTTTAGTGAAGCAAGTGCGGGGCCAAAAAACGAAATTATTGGCTAAAGTACGGAAGAAACGGCTCGGACGCAATTCGAGGTGATGGCACCTAGGTAACATTCACCCTAATAAAAGAACCTTCGTACTATTCCGGTTTTCTTGTTTGGCAGGCGATAATGCAAGGGTATGCCCAATCTCTACTTCTGCCAACCGCACGCGAAAAATCAAGGGATGCTGCGAGCTGTACTTTCCGTGACTGAATGCGAACAGGTTGTCAGCAAGCATTCAGTCACATTTTTTGGCGAAATCTTTCCCAGCCTGGCTGACAGCCAATCCGGTCCGGGAGACTTTGCCGTTCTGAAATTCGCGGCGGAAGAGACAAGCGGGAGCTGGCGCCAAGGGTTTTATCGGCTCGACTCGGACCTTGGGGAACTCAATGAAGTGCTTCGAGATCTCAAGAGATAAGTTCTATTTTCCTGCCCTAGTCCTGGTTCGAATGGCCGCACATTTCATGACTCTGACTGTGCGAAGCGAATCGCTCCCCCTCTCCGTTCCCATCTAGCCTAGACTTGAAGGATCTTCTGATTTTCAGGGAAGCAATACATGTGGAGAGAAAGCGCAGACCTGTACCAACTTTCAAATTGGCGAAGCGCCGGCGTGTGGGCTGGTCCTGCCAACTACTCAAGGAACTGGCCGAGAGACCGGTTGTTGTTTAGTGTCCAGATTTGCACAGATTTGCTACCTGCGCGTCAAGAAAATGGTATTGTAATGCCTGCCTATCAGGATCGACACACCAGGCAGTCACGCAATCAACAAAGCAGATCGCCGGAGAGATCATGGAACTAGCCGCTACACAGGAAGCACGCCCGTGGGAACGCCCAATTTGGAAACCAGTGCATGGGAAGGAAGGCGTCTTCGCGTACCTCGTAATCATTCATGTGCTGGCGGTCGTGGGATTGATTTTGTTCCCTCTGCCTAGCCTCAAAGTTTTTGGCCTGGCGCTCCTGTTTATCGCGTTCGGCGGGCTCGGCACGACGGTGTGCTATCACCGCATGCTGGCCCACAAAACGCTTAAGACCAACAAGTTTATCGAGCAGGCGCTTATCTTTTGGGCGGTGTTTAATGGCTCTGGCCATCCCGCGAGCTGGGTCGCCTACCATCGTTTGCATCATTCCGTGACGGACACTCCGGACGACATCTCCAGCCCGAAGCAAGGCGGCTTCTGGTGGGCGCACTTGCGCTGGCTGTATCAAACGCAACCTGCGGACAAGAATCGCTGGGCTCCCGAACTCACCCGCGGCATGTACACGGCGTGGGGCAAGCTGGAAACTCCCGTCATTGTGCTCTCGATCTTTTCCGGACTCCTGCTCGGCCTCGGCTGGATGGGTTTCTTTTGGCTCGGCGCAATTCGCCTGGTTTATACGCTGCACATGCAATGCTTCGTCAATAGCCTCACGCACCTTGGTCATTCCAAGGAAGGCGAGGACGACTCCAGCATGAACGTATGGTGGCTTGGTCCTTTCCAAATCACGGCGTGGGGCGAGAACTGGCACGCCAATCATCATTCGCACGCAGGTTCCGCGCGTCTCGGGTTGCGCTGGTGGCAAACGGACATTGGCTGGTACTTTATCTGGACCCTGGAACAACTGGGTCTGGCGCACAGCGTCAAGCGCCCGCGCGCTTCGTAGTTAGTTGTCCCGCCAAAACACGACCGCCGCAATGTTATGATGGCGCGGTGTACGCGCAAAAATTCAAAGTGAAAGTCGTCATTCGCGGCGAGAGCCGCGCCTGCCCGCTCGAGTGGCTCGATCAATTTTGCATGCGTAATTTCACAAATTCCGCGGACTTCGACGACACGCTTCCCCTGGCTGACGGCCAAGTCGAAGCCAGCTTCCGGCTGACGCCGGAGCGTTTTGCCGAGGGACTCGGCGCGTGGCTCACGCAGCGAGGCAAAGGCGAGGGTGAACCCATCGTCGTGCACGTCTCGCGAGAGTAGTCCGCAATAGCCGTTTAGGCCGGAGAAAGAATTGCCCAGTGGCTGGGGCTATGCGGCGGAATCGCGCTCTTCGCCGTTGATGGCTGCGCGAATTTCCGGCAGAGCGGCCAAAGCAGCCGCTGCTCCCGCTGCGACCATATCGGGCGTTTTAGTGAAGTCATCCCAGACAAATGGTGTAACGTCCGGCTCGATGATCACGTCTGCCTGCTGGCGCCAGCTAAGGTCGGTGTGGCGTTGAATGATGGTGAAGGAGCGGCTGAGGACATCGGTGAAGGTGCGAGGTTGTTCGATGTTGCCGGCTTCGAGATACACGGCGATCACGATGTCCGCCCCAAGCAGCAGCGCGCCTTCTACGGGAACAGGCGCGGTCAGAAATCCATCGACAAGCGTGCGTCCCTCAAATTGAATGGGCACGAAGAGCCCCGGATACGCGCAAGATGCGCGCAATGGCAGGCCAACCGGGCCGCGCGTATAGTAGACGGAGACGCCGGCATTGATGTCTGTCGCGGCAATCGCCAGGGGAATGGCCATTTCCTCGAAGGTTTTGAGTGGCGTGAAGCGGGCGAGAAATTTCTCCATTCGCTGATTTGTGGCCAGGCCCAGCCAGGACGGTGTCCAGCGGCCGAAGTCGGTGAAGGTAGTGGACGCGCCGATGCGCTCCATTTCCTCGAGGGGTGTTCCCGCGCAAAAGGCTGAGCCTATCAGTGCGCCAACGCTCGTCCCCGCGACTACATCGATGGGTATACCGGCCTCGCGCAGTACGCGCAGGACGCCGATATGTGCGATACCGCGTGCAAACCCGCCCGCAAGCGCCAGGCCAATACGCGGGCGTTCCTTCGATTTGGTTTCTTCGGGAAGCGCCAGGGAGCGCAGCTTTTCTCTGGCGGCTTGCAGCCAGCCGATATCTTCTTTTACTTTGCGAGGACTCATCCTTACATTACTGTAACGCGGCCTCTACGGTGGGGCTATAGTCCGTTTGACCAGGGGATAGCGGTTTTGTAACCTGTCCCGTCGGCTTAAGTTCCGCAAAAGGCATACCATGAAACGTCGAATCGAGAAGGCAGCAGTCTTGGGCGCGGGAACCATGGGTTCGCGTATCGCAGCCCATCTGGCGAATGCGGGGCTCCCATGCATTTTGCTCGATATCGTTCCGCCAGATCTGAAGCCCGACGCGCCAGCCGCGGAACGCAACAAGATTGTGCGCGCGGGGCTCGAGGCAGCGAAAAAATCCAAGCCTGCGGCGTTCTTCACGCCGGCGCTGGCAGAACGAGTCTCTATCGGGAATTTTGAGGATGACCTGGCGCGTTGCGCGGAAGCCGACTGGATTATCGAAGTTGTGGCCGAAAACCTCGAGATCAAACGCAAATTGCTGTCTCGCGTCGCCCAATTCCGAAAGCCGGGCGCGATTGTCACCACCAACACTTCCGGATTGCCCGTTCACTTGATCGCAGAAGCGATGAGCGAAGAATTCCAGCAGCACTGGGCCGGGACTCATTTTTTCAATCCACCGCGCTATATGAAGCTGGTGGAGGTGATTCCCGGGCCGAAAACATCGCCTGACGTGATCGAAACGCTCAGCGAATTCTGCGACCGCAGGCTCGGCAAAGGCGTCGTAGTTGCAAAAGACACGCCCAACTTCATCGCCAATCGCATTGGAACATATTCGATGCTGAATGCCATACGGCTGATGGCAACGCTGGGCATGACCATCGAGGAAGTGGATGCGTGCACCGGACCGGCGGTGGGCTGGCCGAAGTCCGCGACGTTTCGCACGGCCGATCTGGTTGGGCTGGACGTGCTGGTGCATGTGGTGAAGAACATCTACGAAACCGCGCCAAACGATGAATCGCACGAAATGTACAAAGTGCCCGCGCTGGTTGAAGAGATGGCGCGGCGCGGATGGCTGGGCGACAAGACCGGCCAAGGCTTCTACAAGAAAGTAAAAGGCGAGGGCGAAAAAGAAATCCTGACGCTGAACGTCAACACCATGGAGTATCGGCCTCGGCAGAAGGCAAAATTTAGTTCTCTCGAAATGGGAAAAGCGATTGAGGACACGCGAGAACGGCTGCGCGCGCTGCTAGGGCCGGTGCTCGAAGGACAAAAAGGCGACAAAGCTCAGCAGTTCATCTGGGGCGGGCTATCGGAAATGTGTTTGTACGCGGCGCGGCGCGTGCCGGAGATTTCCGACAGCGTTGCGGATGTTGATCACGCGATGAAGTGGGGATTTGCCTGGGAAATGGGGCCATTCGAATTAATGGACGCGATCGGGGTGAAATCTTTCGCCGCGCAAGTTCAAAAAGAGGGACGTGCGATTCCGCCGCTGGTGCAAAAGCTTTTGGCGAACGGAAGGAAGGGATTTTACGAATCGGAAAAGGGAAAGACGACGGTCTTCGATGTGAGCACCGGCGCTGCAAAGCCGCTCGAAACGCCCCCGGGCATCATTATTCTGAAATCGCGTAAAGAAGCGGGCCGCGAAGTCGAGCGCAATTCCGGCGCAAGCTTGATCGACCTGGGCGATGGAGTCGTGTGCTGCGAATTTCACGCGAAAATGAACGCTATCGGCGCAGACCTGATCGTAATGCTGCATAAGGGATTGAAGCGCCTGGACGCGGATTTCGATGCCATGGTCATCGCCAACCAGGCCGTGAATTTTTCCGTCGGCGCGAATTTGATGCTCATGCTGGTGGCGGCGCAGGAACAGGAATGGGACGAGCTGCACATGGGAGTAAAGCAATTTCAGAACGTGAATCTGGCGATGAAATATGCGCCGAAGCCGGTGGTTGCCGCACCGCAGGGAATGGCGCTCGGCGGAGGATGCGAAATCGGGTTGCATGCAGCGAAAATTCAAGCGGCCGCCGAAGCTTATATCGGACTGGTTGAGACTGGCGTGGGCTTGATTCCGGGCGGCGGTGGAACGAAGGAGATGCTCATCCGCGCCAATGAACACGCGGCAGGCGGCGAGGATTTGGATTTGTTTCACACGCTAAAGCCGGTATTCGAAACGATGGCCATGGCAAAAGTGGGAACGAGCGCGGAAGAATGTCGCAACCTGGGATTTCTGCGGCGAGAGGACGGCGTCTCCATGAATCGCGACCGCCTGGTGGGCGATGCGAAGGAAGCCGCGCTGGCATTGGTGCGCGGCGGGTACAAGGCGCCCGCGGCAAGCTGGCAAGAAGGCGCGCAGACGACCCAAATCAAAGTGCTCGGCGAACAATTCTTGGCCGGCGCAAAGCTCGTGATTCACATGATGCAGCGCGGCGGCTACATCACAGACTACGACGCGCACGTCGGGCGCAAACTCGCGAACATCCTGGCAGGCGGGCCGCTGACATCGCCGCAACTCGTCAGCGAGCAATACGTGCTCGACCTCGAGCGCGAAGCCTTCGTCTCTCTCTGCGGGGAAAAGAAAACCCAGGAACGCATCGCCTTTACCCTGAAGACGGGCAAACCGCTGCGAAATTAGCCGCGACCGCATTGGAAGAATGATGCGCGCGCCAGCGCAGTGACTGTCAGCGGGGCAGCAAGTTTCTAGCACACCTTATATTTTTCTCCTGTGCGCGAGTCCGCGGAACTGCAATTCTCCATTCGACGACCTTTTTTGAAGCGAGTGAGAGCAGCCCCAAGGGCCGGCCAAGATATAGACAGAAACGTATCAAATCGTATTATAATAGCGATTTCAATTTAGCTCGAACCGGGAAGCAGAGTGAGGAGGGCCTGATGCACCGAGCCGCGCTTTTACCGCCGCGCGAAGCGGCGAGAATTCTGGGAATTAGCTATCCCACGCTGAAACAGTGGATCTATCACGGGAAAATCAAAACGATGAAGACGCCCGGCGGACATCATCGCGTGCCCGAAAGCGAAATCGACCGCATGATTCCTACGAAGCTGGATCGCGGAGATATTTCCCTGCGCCGCGGAAACTTCCGGAAGATCAGCGGTCGCAACCAGCTAATCGGCCGGGTAGTTTCACTCAAGTATAGCGGCCTGTTGGCGCAGGTAACCATGGCCATCGGCGAGCAGCATATCACTGCAATCATCACTGCCGACGCGGCGAAAGAGATGCGGCTGAAGCCGGGTGAGCGGGCCGCCGCGCTGATCAAGTCCACAGAAGTGATGATTTTGCGAGTGTGAGTAAAGCAGTGAGCCGTGATTGGTGACTTGTGACTCGTGGGAAAGCACATTGGCTCGAAGCGTTCCTCGTTGTGCCATTCCTGCTTGCTGTTTTTTGTGCCCAGGCTGCGACGGAAGCCCAGGAACAAAAAATCCGTATAGCAGCCGCCGCGGATTTGCAATTCGCCATGCAGGATCTTGCATCTCAATTCGAACAGGGGACTGGAAGGAAAGTGGACGTTTCTTACGGATCGAGCGGAAACTTTTTCTCGCAACTGCAGAATGGCGCCCCATTCGACTTATTTTTTTCGGCGGACATCGAATATCCGAGAAAACTGGAAACCATGGGCATCGCTGAACCCGGAACGCTTTATGAGTATGCGGTAGGGCGCATCGCGATCTGGATGCCCGGGAATACCAAAGTGGACCTCCCTCGCCAGGGTTGGAAGGCGTTGCTGGAGGCCAGCGTGCAAAAAATTGCCATCGCCAATCCGGAACACGCTCCCTACGGCCGCGCGGCTGTTGCAGCAATGCAAAAGGCCGGCATCTACGAGCAAGTCAAAGCAAAACTGGTGTATGGAGAAAACATCTCGCAGGCGGGGCAATTCGTTCAATCGGGGAATGCCCAGGCGGGGATTGTGGCGATGTCGCTGGCCGTTTCTTCCGGAATGAAAGCGGGTAAACGCTGGGAAATTCCGGCGGACATGCATCCGCCAATCGAGCAAGCCGCCATCGCTATAAAGAATGCAAAAAACAAGGATGAGGCCCGTGCATTCTTGCAATTTGCTAAGAGCGAAGTCGGCCGCGCGATATATGCAAAGTATGGATTTGCACTCCCAGCCACCGCAGAAATTGCATCGCCGGCCGGCTCGAAGAATAAATAATTATGGACGCGCTGCTTCTTTCCCTTCGGCTCGCTTTGTGCGTTTCCGCCATTCTTCTGGCGGGCGGGCTGCCGCTCGCCTATTGGCTGGCATATTCGCATTGGCGCGGCAAGTTCTTGCTGGAAGCCGTCGTGGCGCTGCCTCTCGTGCTGCCGCCGACAGTTCTCGGATTTTACGTGCTCCTCGCCATGGGCCCGCGCGGCCCACTTGGAGAATTGTGGCAAACATTATTCGGCCATGGTTTGGCGTTTACTTTTGAAGGCTTGGTGCTCGCCTCCGTGCTCTACAGTTTGCCTTTCGCCGTCCAGCCCCTCATTGCCTCCTTCGAATCCGTGGACCGCAAACTGCTCGACGCTTCCGCAGTTCTCGGCGCCGGCCGCCTCAAAACATTTTGGCGAGTCATCCTGCCGCTCTCGATTCCCGGCGTCGTGACAGCGATCGTCCTGAGCTTTGCCCACACCATGGGTGAATTCGGCGTCGTCCTGATGGTCGGCGGCAATCTGGCGGGCGTCACGCGGACAGTCTCGATCGATATATACGATCATGTGCAATCGCTTGAATACGGGGAGGCGAATCGCATGGCGCTGGTGCTGCTCGCAATCTCCTTCAGCGTCTTGTCCGTCGTGTATGCCGTCAATCGTCAAGTGGGCCGCCAAATCAGCCGCCGTTTGTGGACACCGTGGGCGGCGAAGTAAACGCAGCCATGCTGATGGCGCTCTTGAAGATGAAGCGCCTCCGCGCGGGCTCTCCCCCATTCGTGCTTGACGTTTCGATCCAAGTTCCGACTGGCATCACAATTCTCTTCGGGCCTTCCGGTTCTGGAAAATCGACCGTACTCGATTGCATCGCTGGGTTGGTGCGTCCTGACTCCGGGCGCATCGCCGCTGGTGAAAACGTGCTGTTCGATTCTGAAAGTGGCGTATATTTTCCGCCCCAGGAACGCCGCATCGCGTACGTTTTTCAAACACTGGCGCTTTTTCCCCACATGACCGCCGAAGAAAATGTTGCCTTCGGCCTCGATGCGCTGCCGCGCGGAGCGCGCTCTGTGCGCGTGGAAGAAATTCTTAAGGCCTTTCGCGTGGACAAATTGCGCGGGCGCAAGCCAGCCGAGATCTCGGGCGGAGAGCGTCAAAGAATAGCTCTGGCGCGTTCTTTGGTGACGCAACCACGTGTTTTGCTGCTCGATGAGCCTCTGACCGGCCTGGATGCGCATCTGAAGGCGGCGATCCTCGATGACCTCCGCGCATGGAACGCGGCGCAGCGTATCCCGATTTTGTACGTGACGCACTCCCGCGAAGAAGTAAACGCACTAGGCGAACGCATGATCGCCATGGATCACGGCCGCGTGGTGAGCGAGGGAACTCCCATGGAGGTGCTCGACGCCCCGAGACACAAGCGCCTCGCTCAGGCCGCCGGTTTTGAAAACTTGCTTAGCGGAACGGTGATGGATTTGCGCGGAGCAGACGGCGTGATGCGTGTCCGGCTCAGCGAAAGCGCTTGTGAAATGGAAGTGCCTCTCGGTTACGCGGCGCCGGGAGACCGCGTGCGCGTAGCCATCCGTGCAGGCGATATTTTGCTGGCAACTTCGCAACCCCATGGCCTGAGCGCGCGCAACGTCATGGAAGGCCGCATTGTGGGGATGGAAACGTGCGGGGCGCTGATTCGGGCCCGTGTGGACTGCGGCGTGGAATTTATCGTCCATCTGACGCCAGGAGCTGCTCGGACGCTGGAGCTCTCGATCGGAGGGCGCGTGTGGCTGGTGCTGAAAACGCACTCGTGCCATTTCGTTGAGGAATGAACTGGATCCTTACCCGGATAGTTTTTCAGCCTTTTGGTTTGCTTGTCGCCGCAGCTGCGGGCGCGGAGAATCTTACTTCTGTGGCCTCAAGCGTGTCGCCCTTAGACGTGGCGTGGATCACAACGCGGTCACCTACGGCTATATCGGAGAGTTTTGCGGGCTTGTCCGCGTTGCCGCTTCGCAATAAGACCGTCGTCGTGGAAACGAGTTTCACCTCGACGGACTTGCCATCAGCGGTCTTGACTGTGACGGAGTCCGCGCTGGTTTTTTCTACTGTGCCAACGACGTGTTTCTTGTCGCCATGCGCCAAAGCGGTGCCGGCAATGAGGCCAATCGAAAGTAGGACTGCAAGCGATCGAAGTTTCATTTTCATCTCCTGACGGCAGGGGCCGCGGCGGCGCCCGCCTCAACGCTATTCCACAAACCAAACCGTAGCAAGTTCCACGGAGGGCCGTCATAGCGCCGAATTCGAATCATACTAGTGCTGATGATGGGATTCCGGCTTCAGCGCCGGCGTTGCTCCGTTCAGGAAATCCTCTTCCTGTTGTTCTTCCTGCCGATCATCAGGTCCTTTCGGATTGTAACGCTCCATTTCCATGCGCTCCTCCGTCGTCAACTGCGGGAGGTGGCGAAGGAAGAGAACGAGTTTCCAACTATCGTCCATTGAGCCCGGACTCGAGAAGGCCGGCATTCCTGTAAATCGCACGCCGTTTTCGATCACCCAGAAAAGTTCGCCGTCGGAGAGTTTCTGCGTTTCGGGCAAGCGCAAGTCTGGTGGCTTCGGGTAGAGTCCGCGCCCGAGCATCGTATCGCCGCTGCCGTCGTTTCCATGACAGGTCGCGCAGTGGTCGGCAAAGTGAATCCGGGCATCGCGAAGATTTTCCGCGGAGGCTGTGATGGTATTTGTCAATCCCCGGGCATTGGAAGTAATGGCGAGATGCCGCGCGCCGCGCGCCATCATCGCCTCGAGTCGCGTCGGCGTCGCCCGTGCGCTTAGGCCATGGTGCAGAACGGAAACAATCAGAACGGCCGAGAGGCCGGCGACACCGGCCAAGACAATAAGGATCAGAGTTCCGCGTTTCATCGCCTTGCAAGCATCGTAGACGACGCAAGCTGCGCTTTGCTAGTCCGGATTTTTCGGCGGCTGGCCGATTCTCGCACAGCCAGCCTGCAGAGTTGCACCGCCTCTGGTAGGATACGCCGAGCCATGAGACAGAAAATCCATTCGAGCCTCAATTCGGCAGTGGCCGATATTCGAGACGGCGCTCGAATCATGTTTGGCGGCTTCGGAGGGGCGGGATTTCCCAACAACCTGATTCAGGCGCTGTCCCTGAAAGGCACAAAAGAGATCACCGCCATCAGCAACAATTGCGGAACGCGCGATGGCGAGCTGGGATTGCTGTTCAAGAACCGCCAGATCGCTCACGTCATTGCGTCGTTTCCGGGACCGCATTCCACTTATTTTCAAGAGCAGCTCGCCGAAAAAAAAGTAACTCTCGAGTTAGTCCCGCAAGGAATTCTCTGCGAACGCATGCGCGCGGCCGCGGCGTGGCTGCAAGGTTTTTACACGACCGTGGGCGTGGGAACCGAAATCGCAACTGGAAAAGAAGAACGCGTCATCGAAGGGAAGCGCTGCATCCTGGAGATGCCCATCCACGCGGACTACGCTTTCATCAAAGCAGAAAAGGCGGATGAACTGGGAAATCTGACTTACCGGCTCGCGGCGCGGAATTTTAATCCGATCATGGCCATGGCTGCCACGACGACTATCGTGGAAGTCAACGAGATTGTGCCGGTTGGCTCGATCAAGCCGGAGCACGTCGTAACTCCGGCAATTTTTGTGCACCGCATCGTGCAGGCAAAGGGAGTTCGCTATGCCGGATAAGCTGCGGCTTACCCGCGAGCAGATCGCCCAGCGCGCCGCGCAGGAATTGCCCGATGGCGCCTACGTGAATCTCGGCTGGGGTATTCCTAACCTGATCGCGGATCATTTGCCGAAAAACGTCGAGGTCTACTTTCACAGCGAGAACGGCATCCTAGGCATGGGGCCCCGCGCAAAACCCGGCGAAGAAGATTACGACTTGGTGGACGCCATGAAGGTGCCGGTCACCTTGATGCCGGGAGCATCTTTCTTTCACCAGGCCGATGCGCATCTCATGACGCGCGGCGGCCACCTGGACGTGGCCGTGCTCGGCGGCTTTCAGGTCTCAGAGAAGGGAGACCTGGCCAACTGGAAGGTTCCCGGTGCAAAAGGTTCTGGCGGAATTGGCGGCGCGATGGATATCGCTGCAGGCGCGAAGAAGCTGATCGTTTGCATGGAGCACACCACCAAGGAAGGCGCGTCAAAGATCGTGCGACAGTGCACCTACCCTCTGACGGGTCTGGCCTGCGTCGATACTATCGTCACCGACCTCGCCGTAATCGACGTGAAGCCGGAAGGACTTATGCTTCGCGAAGTTGCGCCCGGATGGAGCATCGAAGAACTGCAAAAGCTTACCGGAGCGCCGCTGATGTCGCTCGGCCGCGCCCCGGAGATGAAATTTCTTTGAATGCCCCGGAGATGCATCTAATCTAGTAACCGTGTGTCAGGCTGCGCCGCGCCGATCACGCGTGGTAGAGTTCTGGATGCTCGGCGGCAGTGACCAGAATTCTTAGGAGACTCTCATGTCTGAAAACATTCCGGAGAAATACGCGGACTTGTTGGAAAAGCCGGCTTTCGGCAATCTCGGCACCATTATGAAGGACGGCAGCCCGCAAGTGACACCCATCTGGGTGGACTACGACGGCAAATACGTGCGATTCAATTCCGCGCTCGGGCGCGTAAAAGACAAAAATGTCCGCCGCGATCCGCGCGTTTCGGTTTCTTTGCAGGATCCCGCAAATCCCTATCGTTACCTCGAAATTCGTGGCCGCGTCGTCGAGATAACGCAAAACGGCGCCGACGACCACATCAATAAGCTTTCGCAAAAATATTTGGGCAAGCCCGTTTATCCCTTCCGGCAGCCTGGCGAAGTGCGCGTGCTCTACAAGATCGAGCCGGAAAAAGTCAGCTCCATGGGATGACGCTGCAACTCACGCGCTCGAGTGCAGCGCATCGCGGCCGTGGCACTTTTCGCTTGCCCGCGAGGAAGCACTAGCAGTGTAATAGTGTATCGTTTGCTTTCTCCGCGCGCCCGTAGCTCAGCTGGATAGAGCATCTGGCTTCGAACCAGAGGGTCGGGAGTTCGAGTCTCTCCGGGCGCGCCACTTCCACAACCGTCACGGATGAGTTTCTGATGGCGACATCTGCGAAGCCCGCCTGCAAAATGGTATGCTCTCCTTCGCAATCAACAGCAAAAACAATCGAGGTGGCCAATGCATTTCCGGGAACCCCTTTCCCGTTCGAGAGTATTAGCGAAACGCACCTGCTTCATCGCGACCTTCCTTTCAATTTGCGCTTTTGTATCGGGCGCATCGGCGCGCGCCGCGCACGAAGAAACTGGCCAGACCTTTGACGGCCCCGGCGGCAAGCTCTACTACGAAGTGACCGGCGGCGGCTCAGGCACGCCGCTCATAATTGTGAACGGCGGCCCCGGCTTCGATCACACCTACCTGCATATCTCCACGGCCTGGGACACCCTCGGCAAAAATCGCCGCATCATTTACTACGACCAGCGCGGCGACGGGCGCTCGGCGCCGCTAAAGCCTGGACAATCCTGCAATCTCGCCGATCAGATCGCCGACCTCGAGGCGCTGCGCGCGCATCTAGGTTTCGAAAAGTGGGACATTCTTGGCCACTCCTGGGGCGGCTACTTATCCATGGCTTATTCCGCGCGCCATCCCGAGCACATCGCTCATCTGATGATTGTGGACTCCGCCGCGCCGAAATGGAGCGATACGCTCTTTCTCTTCAGCCAGATTTTCCCGGAACTCACCGAACGCCGCGCGGGCTACGTTTTCGCCGACGAAATGGGCGATAAAGCCGCTTCCGACGCCGGCATCCGTGATTACCTCACCATGCTCTTTTATTCGGCGGAAAAGCGCGATGCGTTCGTCGCGCAGATGGGCGCCGGCGCGTTCCACAAGGACGCTTCGCAGGCGGTGATGAGCGATCTGCCGCGCTTCGATCTCAATCCAGAAATTGCCAAATTCAAATTTCCCGTGATCGTGATGACCGGCCGCTTCGACATCAACGTCGCGCCGCTCGTCGCGTACAAAATCCACCAGGCCATTCCGGGATCGCGCTTTGTGGTCTTTGAGCGCAGCGGCCACATCCCATTCTACGAAGAGCCCGACGCTTTCGTTCGCGCTGCCGACGAATTTCTGAACGCAAAATAGCGCTCGTAAAACACTACAATCGCGCGGCAACACGCGCAGCAATGCGCCCGTCGTTCGCGCGGAAAATTAGCACGAGACTGTCGGTGAGAGGAACTCCCCCACTGGAAATTCCAAGTTCGTAGGACCACAGATAGCGCTTCGGCAATTCCGCCGCAAGCTCCTTCGCGTACGGCTCGATGGGGTCGACGGAAGAGCGCACCAGGGTGATTTTTCCCGCGGGCCGCAGGTCCACGCCGTGCTTCCAGTACAGCGAAAGCTTCAGCGAACTCATCGCTTCCTGTGTCAGGTAGGCTCCTGTGCCAACGGGCTGCAGGCCCGTGGAACAAGGTTGATCATGGATAAGCAGCGATAGCAGCAGCTTGTCGGGGAACTCTGTGACTTCGTTCGTGCCAAGTCGAAAGATGGTTCCGTCATCGGTGCCATAGGATTTCAGCTCGTTGAAGAATCCCGCGGAGGTGACGCGGCCGTTGATGTGAAAGCAAGGGCCGCTCGGGATTCCGCCATCGCCGACGAGAAAGACGCCGCCGTAGTAGTTTTCAACTTTGGATTCGGCTCTCTTGGGGTGCTTAGTCTTTTTTTGCGAAGGACCTGCGGTAGCAAGGAGCACGAAAAATCCGGCGAGGACCAGGCAGGTAATTCGTGAGAGGGTTGCGACCATGGCTGCTGTCCAACACCGTCATTTTACTCCCGCTGGCTGGGCGCGGAGAAGAAAGGTGATGCCATTCGTCGTGTAGGAGGCTTTGCCGCCATCGAGAGGTTTCCCCTCGATTTTTCCGGCGCGGGCATCTTCAATGGCGGTGACCAGTTTCGGGAGCACGCTCGGGTCGGCGACGGGAATGTTGTGCGCGCCAAGGACGAGCTTGATTTGCGGCGCGAGGGCGGCGAGCT
>JBGPLB010000076.1:0-21280 GCA_041486245.1 Candidatus Acidiferrum sp. | reverse complement strand
GCTGATTGTTGATTTTGGGGAAAAGCTCCGTGGCGACCCGGGCGCAACCTTGCAAAGAGCCGATTTGGGCATGTTCGATGGAGGCATTAAAGGCGAACTTGGCGGTTGAGGCTGGATCGATACAGGGTTCGCGCGCGATATGGACAGAGACAGCGGCGCCGGTCTGAGAGTCTTTGGCGTGGTAAGTCCAAGTATCCGTGACCCCTTCACGGACGACGTCAGCCGGTTCCAGCGGGATGGGGGGATAACCGTTCCGATCGAGGCGCTCCGGGCCTTTTTGGCCAATTCGGAGGCTCCACGACTGATCATTGCCCTGGACCAGGAGAAGGATGGGGTAGTGGGTGGATTGAGGAGCAGCAGGTCCAACGGAAGGCTTCTTGGCCTGCGATGATTGCGGGGATGGCTGGGCGGCTGGCTGCGAAGGCGGCTGCTGAGGCGGGGGAGGCTGCTGTGCGCGCGAGGTGCAGGACGAGGTCCAGAAAAGGACGACGGACGCGCCAACAAGAATCCGTCCTAGTGGGGATTGTCGCACGCCGGTCCTCCTGAACGAGCAGGATACCTTGCCGAGGGGTGCCGCACAATCTACGGGGAGTGCAGCGTGAGTGCCAAAAGGCAATGCGTCCCAAGTACCGGCCGCTAACGAAGAAAAAGCGAAAAGTACTTGACATGGCGAACAAAAAGCGAAATACTGCGCCGTGCTTCGAGGTGGGCTATGTCTCCAGTTCTTTCCTCCACGGCGCGGTCCTTTGGTTTCCGGCGCCGCCACGCTAGACAATCCACGGCAACACTCTTTCCTGTAAGCCCCTATGCGACAAGCCCAAAACCAAGAGCTGATGATTCGCCGGGCGGCGTCCACAACAAAGTGGAAGCCTCGGCGGTTGCCGGCTTAGGCGGCAGCACTTCGGGTTACACCACGGCGGATTGCCCCCCGCCGACCTCATTTGAGGCGGTCCCGCACGGCTTAGCAGGCCGCGTGGATGGCCGGACCCGAGATGCAGCCGTACCGCTGGTGGGCATCGCCCGCCTCGCAGCATGCTCTCCTCCAGCCGAGAGCCACCGGAAGTCCGCCGAACGGCCGGAATATTTCCTGCTCCCGGTGAAGTCGATCCTGAACCGGTGCGATTCGGCGCGCGTTCCGTTCGATTGGACCATCAATCCTTACCGGGGATGCGAATTCGGGTGCCTCTATTGCTACGCCCGCTACACGCACGAGTACATGGAGCTGGACGGCGGAGAATTCGAACGAAAGATTTACGTGAAGAAGGATGCCGGGCCGCTGTTGGCTTACGACGTAGCGCACAAATATTCGTATGCCTCCGAGAGTACTGGCGGCGAAAAGCCGGAGCATATTGCTATCGGCACGGCGACGGACCCATACCAGCCCGCGGAGCGCGAATATGGAGTCACGCGCGCCTGCCTCGAAGAATTGTCCAAGCGCGAGGGCTTGAGCATTTCGGTGATCACCAAATCAAATCAGATCGTGCGCGACATCGATCTTTTCAAGCGTATTGCGGAACGTTCGGAGCTGGCACTGAATATAACGGTGACCACGCTAAGGCCGAGGCTGGCGCGTTTGCTGGAACCGCGCGCCCCGCGCCCGGATTTGCGAATCGCCGCAGTGCGCCAGTTGAGCGAAGCGGGCCTGCGCGTGGGCGTGTCCGCGTCACCGCTGATACCTGGAATCACCGACCGCGAAGGGGAGCTCGAAGCGGTAGCGGAAGCCGCACACAATGCGGGTGCGCAGTGGTTCTGGTCCGGCGTGCTTTTTTTGATGCCCTCTTCGGCAAAACAATTCTTGCCCTTTATTCGTCAGAAATTTCCCCGCCTCACGAAACAATACGAAGAGTGGTACGCAAAAGAAGCCTACGCCCCCGAAAAGTACCGAAAGACAATCGCGGAGCGCGTAGCGCGTCTCAGGCAAAAGTACGGCTTCGATTCTCGCCCCCAACGCGACACACAACGCACAACCCCTTACGCCCAAATGAAGCTAGGCTGGGACGCCGCCGCCGTCAGCGCCCAGTTGCAGGGCATGCGCTCTTGCGCCGACGGGTAGCGACTGGGAAGCTGAGTTAAAGTCTGAATTTTAGTCCACGAGCCGGTACGCCACGCCTCAGTGTGACGCGGTAGCGTGCGGTCCCGGTGGCAGGTGGGCCTCGAAATAGCCGAGGATATTTGTGTACACGTCGAGGTTGGTGCCTTTGCCCTCGAAGATGCCGTGCGTGCGGCCGGGATATACGCGCATGTCGAATTGCTTGCCGAGCGAGATCAATTTGTTCACGAGCAATTCGAAGCCCTGGAAGTGCACGTTGTCATCGCCTGAGCCGTGCATGACCATCAAGTCTCCGCGCAAACCTGAAGCAGAATTGATCGCCGAACTTTGTTCGTAAGCCTTCGAACTGTCCTGCGGCAATCCCATATACCGCTCTTGATAGATGCTCTCATAGAGGCGCTGGTCGGGCACCGAAGCGACCGAAACTCCCACGCTGTAAATCTCGGGATAGCGAAACATCAGATTAAGCGTCTCCGTGCCGCCGCCGCTCCATCCCCATACGCCAACGCGCTTCGGATCAATATAGGAATGCGTTTTTTCGAGCGATTGCAGCGCAGCTGCTTGCTGTTGCGACGAAAGTGGGCCAACATTTCCGTACACGACTTTGCGCCATTCGCGGCCTCGCGGTGCAGGCGTTCCCTGGTTGTCGAAGCTCGCTACCAGATACCCGGCGCTGGTCAATGCGCGGTCGAACATCGATGGCCAGCGATCTGCGGTTGTTTGGCCGGCTGGTTCGGAATAGACGTTCACAATCAGCGCATATTTTTTAGCGGGATCGAAATCCGGCGGCTTCGTCAGCCAGGCGTCCACCATCAGGCCATTGCCCGCATCCACTTTCACGAATTCCGCCGGCCCGCTCGATAACGGCTTCACGCGCTCGGCCAGCGCGGAATTGTCCGCCGTATTTCGCACGACCCGGTGATCCGGCAAATGCACCACATCAAATGTCGGCGGCACATTGAACGAAGAGTAGTTGTGGAAGGCCCATTCGCCATTCGGCGAAATCGTATAGGAGTGTGTGCCGGGCTGATGCGGCGTGAGGCGCTCCGGTGCAGCCGACCCGTCCATCCGCGCGCGATAGAGGTAGCGCTGCGTCGGGTTGTCAGGTGATGCGATGACGTAAATCCACTTTTCATCCGGGCTGACGCGCTCCAGACTGACGACGTCGAACTCGCCGCGAGTCACGAGTTCCGCCTTGCCGGAATCGCGCGCCACGCGATACAAATGCCGCCATCCGTCGCGTTCGCTCAGCACCAGAAACTCTCGCCCGTTATTGACCCACAGGACAGACGCATTCACGTCCACCCACGCGCGGTCTTCGTCAACGAAAACAGTTCGCGAGACGCCAGTCGCGGCCTCCGCCAGCAGAAATTCGTTCTTGTTCTGCAACCGATTCATGTGTTGCAGCAGCACATGGCCGGCGTCTGCCCACCCCATTCGGGGAATGTAGAAATTGTGCGGATCGCCCGCGGTCTGCATCCAGACGACTTTTCCACCCGCAGTTCTCGCAACGCCGACGCGAACCGCCGAGTTTGGCGTCCCAGCCAGCGGATAGCGATACTGAAGCGTCTGCGGATACGGACCCGTGTTGGGATACGGAATTTCGGTAACAATTTCGCCGCGCGGCGGGCCAAGATCGTATATCAGTGTGTAGTTCTGTACTCCGCTGGTATTGAATTGCCAGAAAGCGATGGAGCGGCTGTCGGGGCTCCACTCGAAGCCATCGCGGATGTCAAACTCTTCCTCGTTTACCCAGTCGGAAGTCCCGTTGATGACGGTGTCCGAGCCGTCGTGAGTCAGTTGTGTGATTTTTGCGCTGGCAAGATCCTCGATGTACACATTGTTTCCGCGCACGTACCCAACCTTACTGTTATCGGGAGAAAATTTGGCGAACATCAAGCTCGATGCGGGGGCATCGCCGCCTAGTTTGTGCGAAGCGCCGCTTTTCAAGTCCAGAACCCAATAGTCTCCGCGCGTATTCTGGCGCCATACGGTCTTTGAATTTGTGAACACCAGTACACGGTGTCCGTCTGGCGACATCGCGTAGCTTTCGACGGGCAGCGGCGCTTTCTCGCCAGCAGGAATCAGACGATTAGCTGCAACCAGAATTTCCCGCGCGCCAGTCGCGGTCTTGTAACGAACGATGTCGTTGCTCGAACCCGCACCGGAAGGTTCCAACGCCAGATAATAATCTCCGCCTCCCACCCATTCGCCCCCTCGAAAAGTTTTCACGCGAAATTCCGGATTAGCCATCGTGCGCGCCACAAGTTTCGCCGCGGACTCGCGCTCTTGTGCCTGAGCTGCATGAGGGACGGCCATTGCGCCGGAAAAGCTGAACACGATCAGCGCGGCGCCTGGGAAAAGTCTCTTCGCTCTTGCCGATCGGTTCAGTACACCGGATCCCTTTTTCATGTGAAACATTCCAGCCCTCCGTGAGCAAGTTACGGAAGAAGACACCGCCCAATTTCTTTTTCGGCTGCTCTGCCAACAATGCGACGTCACGGGACGATGATGCGTGATTCTTCTCGTTTCAATTCTGGAGCCGCGGGGAATTGACTCCGTAGAAATTCGAGGTAGCGGCGCGCGCGGGGACGGCCGTTCGTGCGCAGCAGGCCCATCCGATAGAGGAAGACGAGCAAGGAGAAAATTTCGGAATCCTTGACAGGCGCGGCTCCCGCAAAGGCTGAGGAACCGGTACGCTCGGCGCTTTGCTGCTTCGATTCGTTCAGGAATGCGGCGAACGTTGCGTAAAGCTCGCGGGGCAGCGGAGCATCGGGAGGTTTTTCATAATAGATGCCGGAGCCAAGAGTTTTGTACGTTTCGGCGAGCGCCTGAAGCGCGGCGAGCACGTCGGAATCGGTTGTAGCGGGATGTGCAGCGGAAAATTTTGCTGCGGTAAAAGCCAATCCAGAAAGCACGTTTTGGTGAGTGTAGATGATGTCTTGCGAAACCTTGACGTCGAGGAGCGGTGTGTCCTCGGGCAGCGAGCGCTGGTGCTGATCCTCATAGCGATGCGCGGCGATCAAATAGCTGCAATCCGACGGGCAGTCGATCGAAACTTCGCGCTCCGTGCCGCAGCACACGGCGCAGATTTTCTCGCCCTTGGCCGGACAAAATCTTGCAGCTTTGCGCTTTTCACAGATCGGACAAGACACAGCAGCTCCCACCGACACTCACACAAACCAGCAGAGTACCCCGAGGGCGCCCGAAAGGCCAAATTGCTAAAACGCAAAACTGCGGCGAACCATGGTCTGGTCGCCGGAATGAATGGGCATGGAATCCGCCGGACGCGGAGCAAAATTCGCGCCGGGAATCGCTGGGAGGCCGCTGGAGCGGTCGACCAACACCAGAGTTACTGGCGCCGTGCCTTGAACGCGCAGCTGAACTTCGATTCCCTCGGCGGGCGGATTGGCGTAGTCGAAGCTCCACTGGCCCGGCTGATGCCAGCGCGCCTCGGAGGGTTTGCCAAGATCATGGCCGTTCACTGAAGCGCTGAGCACATCCGTTTGCGCGAGGCTCACGTGAATGGTGCGCGCGTGGCGCGGCGTGGAGATGTGCAAACGAAGCGTGCGCGTGGCACCATCCGAGGATTTATCGAGGAGCTCAGCTTGCGGAGGTGCAATCGAGAGCGCAGGGGCATCGTGCTGGGAAAATTCTATTGGATACCAGACCGGATAGAAATCGGGCAGCTTGCCACGGGTGGGAGAATTGCCCAGATATTGCGCGCTCCAGGAGTCGACGCGGGCCACGGAGCTGCTCCAAACCGCTTTACCCGTGTCGGCGTCAAGGGCGTACGCAAGCAGGCTCGGCTTGGGATGCTCGGGAGAATAGCGAGTCGTTTTTGCGGCGACAGCGCACAGGACAACCGCCACGGTTAGCGCGAACACCGGAAGAAATTTGCCGCCAGATTCGAGCGCGGTGTCGAGAAATGGAAAGAGCAGTAGGAACAATAGTCCGAAAGTGAGGCTTACGAGCGGAGCGCCAACGGTAGTGAAACCGAGCGCAGTGTAAAAGCCCTTCAATAGCGGGACGAACAGGAGAAGGGCCGGCAGGCTCAGCACGCAAAGAATCAGAACGGAAAGAAATGAAAGATGGCCAGGACGAAACGCCGCGATGGCCGTCGCCAGCAAGGCCGCCAGCAAAGGCCAAACGAACATGTAGCTGCTGCCCGGCACCCATTTCGAGGATACGAGTCCGAGGATGGAAAGAAAGATCGCGCCGCCTAGAAAAAAAGCAGGTGGAGCGATTTTCTTGCGCAAAAGTTTATACAACAGCGTCAGAACCGCGGTCAGCAATGCGACTAGCCCCAGAACGTAAAGAGCGTTTTGATCCATGCCGCCCTCGGGAAGAGTGTGCAGGTGAAGCCATCGCACGCCGAGAACAAAGCCAAGCCCAATCAACGGCAGCAAGATAAGCACGCCGATGTGCAGGAAGAAGCTCGCGAGGATCGGCAGCAAACGCGTCTGCCACGCGCCGTTCGCGTAAAAGATCATTGCGAGCAGGAAAACGCCAGTGCCAACGGCGAGCGGCCAAATGAAGCGGCTGGAATAGTGCACGAAAACATTTCCCGGAATCGAAAAGTAGACGGCGTCCCGGTCTTGAAGCTGCTCAAGGTCCGCGTTGCCGAGGCTGCGAGCAAGCGAGAGCGCGCTTTCCCCGTGCTGCTGCAGGCTTCCGCGGTCAAGCGATTGGGCATTGTCGAGCGGAGTGTGGTAAGCCTCCCAATGACCGATGAAACCAAAGTTGAGACCACCGGCACCGTACTGTTTGAAGACCGTCATGTCCGTATCGTTCGGCAGGTGCTTGTAAATTTCGTAGCTGAGCGAAGATCCGGAAGGATGTGGGGCGGTTTGCGCGAAAAGTTTCACCAGCCGGCCATTGCCGGCGCTGGTCTCGAACATTTGCGATTCGCCCGCATTCCCGCGCGCCTCGAAATTGACGGCCACGCGCACATCCTTGGCGGAGGGATTTTCCGCAAAGAATGCGGACGCTCCGAGTAGTCCGTCTTCTTCGCCGTCAGTCAGCAGAATCAGCACGTCATTGTGCAACGGAGGTCCGGCGCGCAGAGCGCGAAGTGTTTCCAGCAAAGCTGCCACGCCGGCGCCGTCGTCGCCCGCGCCCGGACCAGCGGGAACGGAATCGTAGTGCGCGACAAGAGCGATGGCATCCGGCGCGCCGCTTGTGCCTTTCAGACGCGCAACAATATTTTCCACAGTGCCTGCAACTTCGTAGCGCGGTGTGACGCCCGTGGCGCGCTGAATCTCGGGAGTAACCCCAAGCGCGCTTAGTTGAGCGGCCACATAATCGCGTACGCGGTCATGCTCGGGCGAGCCGATCGGATGAGGAGCTGTTGCGAAGGCCTGCAGATAAACAAGCGCGCGATCGGCCGAGAAGAGATCTTGCGATGCCGTTTCCGGCAGAGGCGCCGGCGTACCTTCGCGCACCGCACACACGCCCGCGACAAGCAGCACGAACAGAAGAATGCCCCAGCTTGCCAAACGATTTTCCACGGAATACACCTCTCGACGCAGCCCTGAAGCGCCGATAGTAGTGCGTCGCGGTTCCCAAGGGCAAGCCGGGAAATGTTCTGCGCCATCATGATTTTAATGCGCAATCGGCGTACAAAGCCCGGCGATGGCTTCCGGTTGTCGCCCTTCGCGAATTATGAAATGCTCAAGCCAAGTTTGCAGCGAACCGCTTTTACCCAATGAGGTGAACAATGCCTTGCGATCCCCTGGAGTTGAAACATGTGCCGCTCTTTGCCCTGCTGGACGAAGAGGAGATGGCAGTGTTGGCTGCACAAGTCGAGATCAAAACATTTGCGCCACGCCAGCGCATCTACAAGATCGGTGACCAGGGCGGACAAGCCTACATCATGATGTCCGGCGCCGTCCGCGTGACGACCATCGACGAAGACCACCAGGAGGTGATCGTCGATCAGCCCGCCCACGGAGAATTCTTTGGCTTCGCTTCCATGCTCGAGCAAACGCCCCACGAGACCAACGCTCTTGCGCTCGAAGAGACGGTTTGCGTCGAGGTGGACCGCCGCGACATCGCCGTGCTCCTGCAGCGCAAGCCGCTCGCGGGCATGGACATGCTCACCGTGCTAGGCCGCCAGTTCCATGCCTCGCAGCAACTCGTCCGTCTGCGTGCCAGCCGGAATCCAAACGAGTTGATCGAAACGGAATCGACATTCGGCGAGCGTATCGCCGATGCTGTCGCGCGCTTTGGAGGATCCTGGGCCTTCATTATTTCCTTCCTTGCCGTCCTCGTCGTGTACGCCGGCATTAACATAGTCCTGCGCAGGTCCGCCTGGGATCCCTATCCCTTCATCCTGCTGAATTTGTTTCTTTCCATGCTCGCCGCTATCCAGGCGCCGGTGATCATGATGAGCCAGAACCGCCAGGACACGAAGGACCGGCTCCGTGGCGAGCTGGACTACGATGTCAACCGGCGCGCCGAGTCCGAAATTCAAGGACTGGCAAACAAGTTAAATCTGTTGGGAGACAAGATTGTGGACGTCGAGGATTTGATTCGGCAAAAACTTTAGTCAGTGATTAGCGGCCTGTAAATGCATCGCTTCAGGCCATGATCACTTTATTGCGGAATCGTCGCGCGGCAATTATTAAGAGCAGAGTGCCGATAATAAAAAGAGCGAGGCCGTCGGTCCAGAGGTGGCGAATGCCCGCGCCGCGAAGGATGATGCCGCGCGTAATGTTGATGAAGTACGTGGCGGGGATGAGGTAGCTTATGGGATAGAGGATGGCGGGAATGGTTTCGCGCGGGAATATGTATCCGGAAAAAAAGACGCTGGGAAGAATCGGAAGAAAAGCAAGCTGCATGGCTTCCGCTTGCGAGGCTGCTTTGCTGGAGATGAGGATTCCCAAGGAGAGCGCGGCGAAGAGATATGGCAGCGAGAGAAAAGCGAGAAGCAGTACGCTGCCATGAATCGGAACAAGAAAAATAAAGTGCATGGAAAAAAGAATAAGGCAAAGCTCAAAGAAGCCTATACCCAGGTAGGGAAGCAATTTCCCGAGAAGCAGGCCGAATGGCCGTACAGGCGTAACAAAGAGCTGCTCCAGAGTGCCGCGTTCTTTCTCGCGCACGATGGAGAAGGCCGTCAGGAACGTCGTGACATTGAGAAGCATGATGGCCGTGAGGCCAGGCAAGAAAAAATTGGGAGAACGGGAGTCGGGATTGAACAGAAGTTTAGGACGCATCTCAACGGCAAATTCCGCTCGATCCTTCAACACTCGGCGCAGGGATTCATCGAGGCCGATGGCGTTGGTGACGTTAATGGCTTGTCCGGCGACGGAAGAATCGGAGCCGTCGATAAGCACGAGCACCTGCGCGCTCATGTTGTGGAGCAGCCGGTCAGAGTAATCCACCGGGATTTTGATGCCGACGCGAGCCTTGCCGGCGATGATCAGATCGTTCAAGTCGTGATCATTTTGGACGTAGCGGAAAATGTGAAACGTATCGGAATTTTTCAGGCGGTCTATGAGTTCGCGGCTTTCGCGGCGCCCATCCGCGTTATAAACGACGGTATTGATCTGGCGGATGTTCGTGTCGATGCCGTACCCGAGGAGAAACATCTGCAGCAACGGCATCGTCAGGGAGAAAAACAGGGTTCCCGCGTCGCGGCGCACGTGCAACGCTTCCTTATAAAAGACGGCGCCGAAACCACGAAAAATGTTACTCATGCGCGCCCTCGTGCAAAGCTTGGTGCTTGTAGGTCAGCTGCACAAACACATCTTCTAGACTGGCGGAGAGCGGGCGAATTTCGGTGACGGCGACGCCGCCTTTCAATAATTGAGCGCGAAGTTCTTCGGGATTCAGGCTTTCATCCATCAGCGCGTGGACGGATTGCCCGAAAATGGTGGCGCTGCGCACGCCGGGTATTTCCCGAACGAGTCTCAGCGCGCGGGTGACATCGTGCGTGATGATTTCCACTCGCTCGGTGCCTGCAGGCTGGACGTCAGGAAGTTCCCGGAGCGCTTCGGGCGTGCCGTCCGCAATCAATTTGCCGAAATAAATGTAGGCCACATGGCTGCAGCGCTCGGCCTCGTCCATGTAATGAGTCGTGACAAAAAACGTGATGCCATGACTGGAAAGCTCGAACAGTAGATCCCAAAGCTGGCGGCGGGCCACTGGATCGATCCCTGCTGTGGGCTCGTCAAGAAATAATAATTGTGGTTCATGAAGCATCGCGCAGCCGAGTGCGAGGCGCTGCTTCCAGCCCCCTGAAAGCTGCGCCGACAAGCGATTCATATAAGGGCCGAGGCCGTTCAGCTCGACAATTTCTTGGATGCGGCGCTTCAGACGGGCCGGTTCGAGGCCGTATATGCGTCCGTAAAACTGCAAATTTTCCGCAACGGTGAGATCAAAATACAGGCTGAAATTTTGCGACATGTAGCCGATGCGCTCGCGAACGGCTTCGGAATTCGTGCGCACATCCAATCCCTCTACAGTCGCGGACCCTCCACTCAGCGGCAGCAGTCCGGTGAGCATTTTGATGACCGTGGTTTTCCCGCTGCCATTGGGTCCTAGAAAACCGAAAATCTCTCCTTTTTCGACGCGGAAACTCACGTCATTAACCGCCGTAACCTCCCCGAATCTCCTCACAAGATGTTCGGCGGCGATGGCCGCGCCTGTAGAAGATTTGGAATCGTTGGCCACGCGTTCAGCTTCCTGCTTTCAGTTTTACGTCCGCGGCCATGCCCGCCAGAACGCGCCCGGCGGGATCTTTGATGCGGATTTTGACGCCGAAGACTTGATGAACCCGTTCCTCGCGCGTCTGCACGTTTCGCGGGAGAAATTCCGCCTGTTGATTGATCTGCTCGACGACGCCGTCAAAGACCGTCTTCGGGAAAGAATCCACCCGCACTTCCGCTTTTTGCCCCAGCTTCACGCCGCCAATTTCCGTTTCCGGTATGTAGATGCGCACGTAGATCTGATCTTTTTCAAGAAGCGTGGCAACAGGAGTGTTCGGCGCGATCAGGTCTCCGGGGCGGACATCCAGGATCTCGACAGTGGCCGCGGAAGGGGCGATCACTTCGCGCTCGCGGAAGCGCGCTTCGTCGTATGCGTAGGCTGCTTTTGCCGAGTCCACGTCTTCGCGCCGATTGCCGCGCTCGTATTTTTGAAGCGTGGCCAGAGCCTCTTGGTAATGCGCTTCAGCCGATGCAATTTCTTCGGGACGGTAACCGCGCTTCAACTCCTCGAGCTTGTGCTGGAGATTCTGCTGCTGCGCCAGGGCCATCTTCCAGTTGGCCTCGGCTGTGTCGCGTTGCTGCTTGGAGACGAGATCCTTCTGGGACAGAGCCTCGTATCGTTGAAAGTCGAGGCGGGCTCGAACTTCATCGGCAGCCGCCCGTTCGACCTCGGACTGCGCTGCGTCGATGTCTTCCTTCCGGTAGCCATTCTTGCGTAGCTCGTAATCGGCCTTGGCTTGTGCCGCAGCCGCGCGGGCTTGTGCAATGTCCTCTGTACGAAAACCGCGTACTGCTTTTTCGGCCGCGGCTCGTGTCTGATCCAGAGAGGCCAGCAATTCCTTGTCATCGAAGGTGATCAACACCTGCCCTGGCTTCACGGTGTCGCCTTCGCGCACTAACACCTTATCGATGCGGCCGCCGACCTTCGACCCCACGCGAATATCACGAGCTTCGACGGTGCCCGAACCTTGCAACGCGGTGTCGCGCTTAAACCACGTCGCGTAGAGCGCCGTGCCGCCCAGGATGACGGCGACGAGAATCAGAACCAGCACGCGATTGCGAGTCATACAATCAATCTCCGCTCGTGATAAATGGCACTGCGCCTGGCGAGGTTTCATCTTGCCCATCAGCGGTGTCACGCGGAGCCAGACCGCCCCAAAGGACGTTGAACGCGGACTCAATGCGAGCATGCAGAGTCGCGTCTCCCTGAACCGACCACATCAGCAGCGTTCCAAAGATGGTTTGGCGAAAAACATGCGCGATCTCCGCGGCAGGGAGGTCTCTGCGGATTTCGCCTCGCTCCTGCCCCAGGCGAACAATCTCCGTGTGCAGCGCGTGGACTCGCTTCTGTAAGTCACCCATCGCTTCCCGGACCGGCGTAGTTGAGAGATACGCTTGCAGAAGTGTCCTGATAATCGCGGGGTTGCGAATCGGTTCTTGCGTCATCCGAACCCCCAGCGAGCGCAGAAACTGGGGCATGGTTTCGCCGGTCCTCCGTGCTTCTTCGACCGCCGCTTGCAACTTCGCAAGTTGCATTTCGCCAAAAGCGAGCAGGATGTGATCCTTGCTTGGAAAGTAGTTGAAAAACGTACCCTTACCAACGTCTGCCGCTTCGGTGATATCTCCGACGGTCGTCTCGTTAAACCCTTTTCTGGCAAAGAGATCGAGGGCGGAACGGAACAAACGCTCCCGAGTTTCCACGGTTCGACGCTCGCGACGGCCGTGCAACTCGCGCCCTGGAGTTCGTGGGTGTGTGGATGACTTCGGATTGGTTTTCTTGACCATGGTTCATAAGTGACTATAGGTCATTCTTCTTGCCTGGTCAAGCCTTCCCCGCTCTCTTACTACCTCGCAAATAAAAAGGACCCCGGCGGCTCACGGGGTCCTTTGAACTTGCTGATCTGTCTTGCTCTATTCCTTCAGGGAATTCGGATCGGAAGTGTTCTTGGGAGACTTGCGGTTAAGATACGCAATCATTTGCTGCGCTGGCGGAGGTACGGCCACCGCTCCTTTCATGATGATCGCTTCTGCGTCCACGTTCTGTTTATAGACGCGCTCATTGCCATCATTGTCTGGACGAACTGTTGAACCTTCCAGAGAGATGCCTGCAAATAAACCGCGAGAGCGTGAATAGCTCAGTACCTCGGCGCGCATCGTGGCGTCCGTCGATGCGCTGGCAGTTCGGCCCTTGGGGCCAGCTGCAGCAGAGGCGTCCGCCCCGAGCTTTACCTTGCTCTTAAGAATGGAGCGAGCTCCGCGAGGATTCATCACCAGAAGGACGAAATCAGTCGCCTGCCCGCCAATCTGGAAGCCGATACTGCCACCTTCGAGAGCCATCATGGAAGGCGCGCTCCATGGGCCCGTGAAATGTTCTCCGCTGCGGCACGTCATGGCGCCGCGTCCATAGCTGCCTCCGATGACAAAGGCGGCTTTCAAGACCGATGGGTATACGATGATGCATTCGGCCTTGTCGATGAGATCCGAAGGGATGTCATCGGGGATATCCATAATCTCCTTGAGTACGCTGCCGCAATTTTGCAGACGTTCGGCTTCTTTTTTGTCGTCTGCCAGGAGCGGCGGGGCGATCATCAGCAACGCCAGGAAGCAAGAACCAATTTGCTTGATCAAATTTCACCTCGTTGAATTTTGCTGGGCTTTCTAATCATAGGTTGCCAAAGGTCTGCGTGCAACCGGCAGTTTGTGAGCGGCCGGCTTCAATTCCGCATGACTCATGAGTGGATGCGTCTCGAGCAGGAAATGTTGCGCCGCGTTTCGACTATACTTTTACTTGCAGTGATTTATGGCCGGAGAAAACATGGGCGTCCGAGGATGGAATCTATTGTCGGCTGGGGCACTTGGCGGTGCCATGGCCTTTTGTGCTTTGGCCTCGAGCGGCGTGCTCGCGCAGACCAATTCAGGGAAGGAAAATGCTTGCTGCGCGAAGAAGTTTCCGGCAAAGCGAGAAGCGCGTTCGCCCAAGCGGGCTGCGGCGCCGGTTCGATTTAGCGCGCGGGCCGGCACTCTTCTGGATGCGGCGCCTGAGAGCAAAGGAGATTGGGGACTTTTGATCGTGGATGCGCAGACGGGAGAAACACTTTACGAGAAGAATGCCGACCACTATTTCGTTCCGGCTTCGAATATGAAGCTCTTTACTACCGCGCTGGCGCTGGCCAAGCTTGGGCCGGATTATCGTTTTCGCACAACTCTCGAAACGCGCGGCGCCGTGTCACCGGACGGCACTCTTTCCGGCGACGTGGTTCTGGTGGGGCGGGGCGATCCGAATCTTTCGAACCGCAAGTTTCCCTTTGAACTGAAGGAAGAATTCGACGGGGCGCCGGAGAAAGTGCTGGCCGAATTGGCGGATGCACTGGTGGCGCGCGGCGTGAAGGAAATTTCGGGCGATGTGGTTGGCGATGACAGTTACTTCCCGCGTGAACGCTATCCCAACGGCTGGGAAATCGACGACATGGTCTGGGAGTACGGCGCGGCGATATCCGCGATTGTGGTCGACGACAACACGGTGGCGCTGACGCTGACTCCCGGCGAAAAAATGGGAGATCCGGTGAATGCAACCGTTGCCCCGCTCACTCCCGACTTTGCGCTGCAAAACGGTGTGACAACGTCGGCTGCGGGACTGAAGTCCGATTTGACGCTGACGCGAGAGCCTGGGGCGAGTCTCGTGGATGTGCGCGGCACTCTGCCCGCAAAGAGCACACCGCGGAAACTTGTGCTGGCGATTGAAGAGCCGGCGCTGCATGCTGCTTCGCTGCTTGCGGGGTTCCTGGCCGAACGCGGCGTAAAAGTGGATGGAAAGATCCGCGCGGTTCATGTTCCAGACGCGGATATTTCGCCGCGGACAATTCTCGCCGAGCATCTGTCCGTGCCGCTCGCCGATTCCGTGAAACTCGTCAATAAAATCAGCCAGAACTTGCACGCCGAGATGCTGTTGCGCACCGCGGCGCGGCAAAACGGCCTGTGGAGCACTCCAGAGGAATTGCTGAAAGTTACGCAGGATTTTTATGCCGCTGCGGAAATCGCGCCGGATGATGTGATGCAAACCGACGGCTCGGGACTTTCGCGGCATGACCTGGTCACGCCTCGGGCTGTCGTGACCTTGCTGAAGTATGCGCAGGGGCAGACGTGGTTTGCGCCGTACTATGCGTCGCTGCCCGTAGCGGGGATCGACGGCTCCTTGCAGGACCGTATGAAAGGCACGGTGGCGGCCGGAAGAATTCAGGCGAAGACCGGATCCGTCGAGCACGTGAGGACCCTCTCGGGTTTCGCCGAGACGCCTAGCGGGCGGAAACTAATATTTTCTTTCTTGAGCAACAACCAGGGCGGAAAGAATCACGAAGTAACCGATGCTCTGAATGGGCTCTGTGTGGCGATGATCGAAGAATTTGATGAGGCAGCAGGCGCAATTGCCCCCGCGCACCAGCATTCGAAACAGTGATGAAGCATGGCAACAGAATTTTGAAGTAGCGAAAAAAGCAAAATGTCGCGGACGGCACAGGACGTACTCGAATTTGACAAGCTGCGTGAGTTGTTGCGGCTGAGGACGACGTGCGCTCCGGGGCGCCGGGCAGTGGATGCTCTGGAGTTTGGAACGGATCGCGCTCCTCTCGAAGCGGCGTTTGCATTGATTCGCGAGGCGAGGGAATGGCTGCGCGGAGGCGGCGAGTTGGGATTCGGGGGGCTGTCCGACCCGCAAACTTGGCTCGAGAAAATCGAAGGGCCGGGAATCGTTCTCGAAGCTAAGGAATTTCTGGATGCCGCGTCGCTCCTCGAGACTGCCGCGTGGTTGCGCGGGCAATTCAGGGAAGATGCGGCGAAATTCCCGCTGTTGGCTGCGCGCGTCGGCTCGCTG
The DNA here is from genome assembly GCA_041486245.1 of Candidatus Acidiferrum sp. GTDB lineage: Bacteria > Acidobacteriota > Terriglobia > Acidiferrales > UBA7541 > Acidiferrum. Next base: position 5,649 of record JBGPLB010000076.1, on the reverse strand, counting down.
ACGGACTTTCGGGATGTGCTGGCGGCGATCCGGCGATGCGTGTTGCCAAATGGAGAGATCAGCGACGATGCGTCGCAAGCGCTGCGGCGCATTCGCGCGAGCATGACGCAGACGCGCGAATCGATTCAGAAAACGCTGAAGCAAATCCTGCGATCGCGGAACGCGGAGGCCGGAGAAGACTACGTCACGCTGCGCAATGAACGATTTGTGATTCCCGTCCGTGCAGAGAACCGGCGAAGCGTTCCGGGAATCGTGCACGGTGCGAGCGGAACAGGGCAAACCGTGTTCCTCGAGCCGTTTGAGACCGTGGAGGCGAATAACGAACTCACCCAGCTTGCCGAGGACGAAGCGGTGGAGATTATAAGAATTTTGCGTGAATTGACGGAGCGCCTCCAGATCGTTCGAGGTCCTTTGCTTGCTGCGGCCGAAACCATCGCCGAACTTGACGGTGTTTTCGCGCGCGGGCGCTTTGCGCGCGATTTCGATGCCGCGATGCCAGAGTTTTCCAACGCTGCGGAATTGCGTTTAGTTGATGCGCGGCATCCCGTTCTCGAAGACAAGCTGCGGCGGGAAGATCGCGCCATCGTGCCGATGACGCTCGCGCTGGGCGGCACGGAAAAAGTCCTGGTCATCAGCGGACCGAACACCGGTGGCAAGACGGTCGCCCTGAAAACGACGGGGCTGGCGGCGATGTCCGCGCAATCCGGCATTCCCGTGGCGGCGCAGCGCGCGGTGCTGCCGATTTTCGACCGGGTGCTCGTGGACATCGGCGACGAGCAGTCCATCGCAGCCGACCTCTCGACGTTTTCGGCGCACATGCTGAATTTGAAGACCATGCTGGAATTGGCGACGCCGCGGTCGCTGGCGCTGGTCGACGAGATGGGCACGGGAACCGCGCCGGAAGAAGGCGCGGCGCTGGCCGTGGCGCTGCTCGATGAATTTCGCGCCAAGAATTGCATCGTGCTGGCGACGACGCATCATGACCGACTGAAGGCTTACGCTTCGACGACGGCCGGCGTGGTGAACGCCGCGGTGGAATTCGACGACGTGAATTTGCGGCCGACGTACCGGCTGATGGTCGGAGTGCCAGGCGGATCGAGCGGGATCGCGATTGCAAAGCGACTTGGCATCCCGACGTCCATCATCGAAAGAGCGCGGTCTCTGTTGACGCCGGAATCGCGCGAAGCCGCGGACTTAATCGCCTACTTACACCGCAGCCGCGATGAACTCGATCGCATGCAACAGCAAATGGCGGCGGAGCGGCACGCGCTCCAAGAGGAACGCAAGAAGCTGCGCACCGAATGGGTCGAACGCCAGCAAAAACGCATTAAGGAACTCGAGTCGCAGTTCGCGGAGATGCAGAAACGCTTTGATGAGAATGTTGCGCGCGTGATCGAAGCCGTGAAAGAACGAGAACTACGAGCCACGCTCGAGAAAACCGCGCGGCGCAAAGGCCAGGACATTCGCAGCGAAGCCCGCGAAGAGCTCAACACCGCTGTAGTGCAGACGATTTCGGAATCGCAGGCGGACTTGGGCACAATTTCTTCCAGCCGGGAACCGGTTCGCGCGGAGACGCTGCAATCCGGCGCAAGAATTCGCGTCCGCGGATTCACCAAGCCCGTGATTTTTCGCCGATTGGATGGCTCGTCGGCGGAAATCGAAGCCGGACCGCTGCGCATGAAAGTTGCCATCGACGAAATTACCGGCGTAGAAGGCGCTGTCGCGCAGCAGTCAGCGCCGGCAGCGTCGCGAAATATCACCGTCACTTCAAAGCCGGGCGAAGGCGCCGCATCTGGCGAGATTAACGTGATTGGCATGCGCGTGGAAGAAGCGACAGAGCGCGTAGACAAATATCTCGACGAAGCCGTGCTCGCGAATCAGACGCGCGTGCGAATCATTCATGGCCACGGGACAGGCGCGCTTCGTAAAGGCCTCGCGGAATTCCTGAAGACACATCCGCTCGTTCAAAGGACTTCATTTGAGGTTGAGGAACACGGCGGGAAAGCGATCACCGTTGTAGAATTACGTTCGTAGACGGACATGGCGGAGGCGGGATCATTCGCGGAGAGGGTGAAACAGCAGGCGGACATAGTTCGCGTGGTGGGCGAATATGTGCGCCTGAAGAAGACCGGGAAAGATTTCAGCGGGCTCTGCCCGTTCCATCAAGAGAAAACTCCGTCGTTTACCGTTTCTCCGCTTAAGCAGATTTTTTATTGTTTTGGCTGCGGCAAGGGCGGCGATGTTTTTAATTTCGTGATGGACATGGACAAGTGTCCCTTTCCGGAAGCGGTGCGGACTATTGCGGAAAAGTGCGGGATCGCGATTCCTCGTCCCAGGGAACGGTCGCCGGAGGAACGACAAGAGAATCAACAGCGTGGGGCGCTGGTCGAGATGCATCGCGAGGCGCAGACTTTCTTCACGAAGCAGATTTCCGGAACGCTCGAGGGCAAAGCGGCGCGGGCTTATCTCGAGGACCGCGGGATCGATAACAAAACGATTGACCGCTTCGGCATCGGCTACGCGCCGAGCGACGGGGACGCCTTGCTGCGGCTCTTCAAACAGAAATATCCGGAGAAATTGCTCATCGAGTCCGGACTGATATCGCGCGGCGAACAGGGCGGACGTTTTTTTGACAGGTTCCGGCGGCGGATTACGTTTCCTATTGCGAATGATTCGGGAAAGATCGTGGCGTTTGGCGCTCGGGCGCTGGGCGATGACCAACCGAAATATTTGAACTCGCCGGAAACGCCGATCTACTCGAAGAGCAACGTGCTATATCACCTGGACCGCGCGAAGGAAGCGCTGCGGCGGTCGGATTTTGCGGTGCTGGTCGAAGGCTACATGGATGCGATTGCCGTGGCGCGCGCGGGAATCAGCAATGTGGTGGCCAGCTGCGGGACGAGTCTTGCGGAACCACAGATCAAGTTACTGAGCCGCTTTACGAAACGCGTGATCGTGAACTACGACCCCGATAACGCAGGCCAGGCGGCGACGGAACGATCCGTATCTCTCTTGCTGGAGCAAGATTTTGAAGTGCGCGTGTTGGCACTTCCTCCAGTTGGTGACAAGAAGGCCGATCCGGATTTGTTCATCCGCGAGAAGGGCGTCGAAGAGTACACCAAGCTGCTGAAAGAATCACCGCCATACGTGGACTACCTGATTGCGCGGGCGCGGAAGATGGATTTGACGACGGGAGAAGGGAAGAGGCGCGCGGTAAATTTCCTTCTGCCCTACGTTCAAAAAATTCCAAATACCATTCTTCGCTCCGAATGGGCGACGCGGATTGCGCAGCAGTTGCACTTGGACGAGCCGGTGTTGCGTGCGGCGCTAAGCAAGGCGGCCACGCAACGCCACAGCGAATTGAAAATTCAACCGGAGCTGGTGGGCCGCTCGGCAAAGCCCGTGGAGCGGCGATTGATTCGCATGCTGGCGGAGGCCGAGGGATTTCGGCGCGAGCTGGCGCAACGGCTGCAGGCGGCCCAGCTCCATCATGGGCTCGAAACAGAGAAGGTGTTCTCGGCACTGATCGTCGCGAGCCTGGCCGACGAGCCGATGCAGGCAACAGAAGTTGCCACGCAGCTCGAAGAGCGCGACCGGCGCATACTCTTCGAGATTCTGTTTGAGGAAGCCAGCGAGCCGACCTGGGAAGAGGCGGTCAGTTGCGTCGAGGCTTTGCAGCACCGGCAAGCCGAGCGGGAGCTTGCGGACGTACAGCGGAGCATCGAGGCGAACCCTACCGTGGCGGAAATGCGCGGGCTCCTAGAGAAGAAGCAAGATCTGATGCGACGGCTGGCTGCGGCGAGGTAGGTCCCCGACCTTAATTCTTGTGGTAATAGTGTACAATAGTTACCATGCGTTTACTCCCCCTCCCCTGTTTTTCGTAAGTGTGGATTCTAAAGGGCTTAGGTTTTCTGTAAGTTGATTAGAATCAATACTTGTGGACGTTTTTGCAAGTGTTGATTCTAAGGGGCTTGTAAGTAAACATAACTGGTCCTCGGAATTTGCTATTTCGACGCGCATAAACAGCGCGATGAAGAGCACTCGGGCCTTACTCCGGTGCGAGAGGATAAGGCCATAGGGCCCCGCCCTGCGCTACATTTGCCGGCTGCGCACGTTAGTGGGTGGCGAAACAGCGGAGAAGAGCACAGCCAGGATTCATCGCATGCCAGCTACGCATGCGATGTAACTGCGCTTGGCTGTGCCACATCGCAGATGCCTAAAAATAAAAAAGACGGCAGAGTTGCTGCCGCACCAAGATCCCGTAAAACTACCTGCCTTAAGTATACCGTCTTGAAAACTGTTGTCAAGGCAAAGAATGAATGGAAAAGTTAGCAGAGTATTGGGGTATGCGGCGTGCTGGTTTTTGCAGAGCTAGATTCGGCGTTGGCTACTTTACTTGGGTCAATGGAATGATCAGGCTGCCCACTTGTGCGGTGCTGGAATCTTCGACCACTATGCGCAACGTAGTGACGCCTGCTGGTGGCTGTACAAACTGATGAAACGGAAAGCCTGACTTCAAATAAGCTGAATATTTCGACTCCGTGAAATCAAAGCTGATTCTGCTGGGGGCTTGGCGGAGGCATTCTTCACGGATTTTTCTTCTGCCCCTGTTGTTGAGACAGTTTCTGCTGCGCCGCCTTCTCCGACTCCTCAATCGCGATGCGAAACTGGTCCACCGCGGCTACACCCGGCAGTTTCAGTCCATCCTTTGCAATGTACTTCCACACCGCCGCGCCATCTACCGGGTACTGCACTCCTCCTTGAAACACTTCGAAGGTGTCCTCCTGAGCTCCAACTTCCATGCCTGTGTGCGCCCTATCGTTAGGTCCATTCGTCCCCGTCGGAGCTCCCTGCTGCGTTACATCGGCCGGACGCCCTTGGTGCCCTATAACGCGTATCTGGTTGTCCTTGGTATCGATTGCCACCGGTGAATCCACCGGGCCGCCATTGATTGTCGGATTCGAAATCTTTCCCGTTCCTTTTCTTACTCCGATCACGAGGTCCGCCTGGCTCACATCCTGCACCAACCGGAACCGCCCCCACTTGAGGAATGCGTTCTCCACGTCTCCTTGTGCCTTCTGGTTGGCAAGTGGGTCGTCTATCGTCTTGCCAGCGTCCGGTAGGATCACCACCAACACCGTCTGCGCCTTCAGCACATAACCCGGCAGATACACCTTCTCTTTTTTCTTGGCGCTCGCTATCCCCATAGCTGCTATCGCTAAGCAGACTATCGCCAACGTTTTGCGCAATAAGATGGTCATAGCTGCCTCCCAGCACTTGTGTCTCCAGCATTATATCCCTCCGGCGAGGAGGTTCTGCAGTTGAACAGAGGTGATAACTTCTTCCACAGATTTCCACTGATCAAAATGTAGGTCCAAGTTGCTTTGTCGGCGGTGGCTAACGTGCGGCAAACTTATTGTTGGTCCTGTCCATTTCGAAAAATATGCCAACCCCCTTCCGTGAGGCCGTTACTTCGCGGGCACAAATCAAATAATGCGAAACTATGACAATCAAGAAGGTTCGAACGGGCCATACTTGTTGGTATGAGTCATCTTCCCATGATCATTCAGGGTGGCATGGGTGCCGGAGTATCCAGTTGGCAGCTCGCCCAGGCCGTATCGCGGGTCGGCCAGCTCGGGGTTGTTTCTG
>JBGPLB010000075.1:0-21318 GCA_041486245.1 Candidatus Acidiferrum sp. | reverse complement strand
TGGGGACAAGATACCGCAAGCGGTAGTCTATGGACAGCATCCTCAGAAGAAAATTGGCGGTTGGACAACGGCGCAGGATGCGGGTTTGCCACTATGCCGATCAGACCGTATGATTTTAACGAGGCGGGGCTGAGCGTTCTTGAACGAGCGGCTCGAGGTCTTGATGGCCGAGGAATCTACGCAGAATCCACAGCATATAAACCCCTGGATCATCGCTGTCGCGGTCATGCTCAGTACTTTTATGGAAGTGCTGGACACTACCGTAGTGAACGTTTCGCTGCCGCACATCGCGGGCAGCCTCTCCGCAACGGTCGAAGAAGCTACCTGGACGCTGACTTCCTATCTCGTCGCCAACGCCATCATATTGCCACTGACCGGCTGGCTGTCCAATTTTTTGGGCCGCAAACGGATGCTGATGTTCTCCGTAACCGGCTTTACGATCGCGTCCTTCTTGTGCGGCCTCGCTCCCAGCCTTCCGTTCCTGGTTGTGTGCCGGATCGTACAAGGCGCTTGCGGCGGAGGTTTGCAGCCCATCTCGCAAGCGATCCTGCTGGAATCTTTTCCGCCGGAAGGCCGCGGCAAAGCTATGGGCTTCTGGGGGCTCGGCATCGTCGTCGCTCCCATGCTTGGGCCGGTCCTTGGCGGCTGGCTCACCGACAGCTACTCGTGGCGCTGGGTCTTTTATATCAACGTTCCAATTGGAATCGTGTCGATCTTGATGACGTCGCTGTTCATCTTCGATCCGTCCTATATTCGACGCGCATCGCAAAAGATCGACTACTGGGGCATCGGGATGCTTGCGGTAGGGATTGCGACGTTGCAAATCGTTCTCGACAAAGGGCAGGAAAAGGATTGGTTCGGCACCGATTGGATCACCGCACTCGCCCTGATTTCTGGCGTGGTCCTCGTGGTATTTCTTTTCTACGAACTGCGAACCAAGGATCCCGTCGTCAACCTTCGCGTGTTTACGAACCGAACTTATTCAACCGGCGTATTTCTTATGTCGCTGTTAGGCGTCGGCCTCTATGGCACCACTGTGCTGATCCCGCTCATCCTCCAAACGCTTCTTGGCTACCCCGCCATTCGTGCGGGCCTCGCCATGGCCCCCCGGGGGCTAGGTTCCTTCATCGCCATGCCGGTCGTCGGCATGATCATGACCAAGTTTGACCCGCGCAAGATGCTCGCGCTGGGAATGGTGGTGTGCGGGATCACACTTTTCCAAATCTCGCGCTTGAATCTCAACGCGGGGTTTTGGGATTTCTGCTGGCCACAATTCTTCATGGGCCTCTCTCTAGGTCTGATCTTTGTCCCTCTCACTACCATCAGCATGGCTCCCATCCGCAAAGAAAACATGGGAAACGCCACCAGCTTGTTCAATCTGGTCCGTAATTTGGGAGGGAGTATCGGAATTTCGGCGGTCAGTACAATGCAAACGCGTTTTCAGCAGAGGAACATCAACCAGCTTGGCGCGCACGTGACTCCTTACAACACTAGCGCGAGGAATATGATGAATTCACTTCAGGGCATGTTCGTGTCCAGGGGATCGGACATCGCAACAGCGGCTCATCAAGCGCGCGCCGCGATGTTTGGCTTGGTCGCGCGGCAAGCGAGCATGCTGGCGTACAACAGCATATTCCTGATTCTGGCAGGATTGTTTCTCTTGATGCTTCCGTTTATTTTTCTGATGCGCCGACCGCAAACGAGGGGTGGCCCGCTGGCCTTGCATTGAGGCGAGGCAACTCTCATGCCGCGCGGAAAACGTCCCGCACGGCCGCCCGAGAAGTTTTGTTCGATGGAATCTATGTTGATACGAAGCGCTGGTAAGGCCCGGGCTTCTGGGATTTGCGGCTACTGCTCTGGGTCATACGGAATGGGCCCCGTCAGGGGTTCCATGATTTCCTCGGTTGTGGTTCCTGATTCTCGCTCGGCGGTCTTATCCAGTTTCCGCTGCACGCGCTTTTCTTCTTTCATTTTGCGCTTTTCCATTCGTTTCATTTCCTTCTGGCGCTTCTGGAATGTCGTTGTCATTGCGTCTCCTCGCAAGCGCTGCACGGCGCGGCATAAGCCGTCGCCGCCAAGCTACATCGTGTTCCCCTACCAGCGCGGTTCGCGCGGCTGGCGCGCCGATTCGCGATAGTCTTCGTTCGAAAAACGGTCCCGTCCGCCGCCTCCGCCCTTGCCTCGGCCACCGCCCCCGCCGCTCCCACCGCCCGGCCTTCCATAACTCTTTGGCCCGCGTGGCGCTCCGCCTTCACCCTTAGGCCGGGCTTCATTGACCTTCAAATTGCGTCCGCCCAGTTCCTTGCCATCGAGGCCGGTCATGGCTTTGGCCGCTTCCTCATCGTTGGGCATTTCCACGAACGCAAACCCTCGCGCGCGGCCGGTTTCCCGGTCCATCGCCATGTGCACGCGAGTGACCTGCCCGAACGGCGCGAACAGATCGCGCAGCTCACTTTCCGTGGTCTGAAAACTCATGTTGCCGACAAACAAACTCTTCATCTTGATTCTCCCTGTACTCTTCGAAGCACCATGAGTGCAGGATCTCGGCAAGCTTCCGCTTGCGGGACACTACTATACACTGGCCTAAAATTGGCTGAAATCACTGGAGGGAGGGCCGAAAAGCGCGCCCTTCAAGGAGTTCAGGCAATCCTACTTCGGGAGTCTACACAAAGACAATAACACATTTGGCGGCTAAACCCTTCACGCTCATTTTCGTGAAAACCGCAGCTGTCAAAGCCGCTCGGCCATCACTAACTCTTCAGAATTTCGCCTACAGTACGCCAGGCTTGATCGATAGCAACGTCCGAATAGGCGCTGGCCCCCGCATCCGAATTCGCAATGGCAATCTTTCCGAAGGGCTTCCTGCCGATCACCCAGGGTTTGTCCTCCTCTTTCCATGCGGGATCGAACAGCGTGTTCGAAGTGTACGCGTAGCCGTGCGCCCAGCGATTCACGGTGATGCCTTCGATGTCTCGCGCGGGATCAAAACCCGTGGAGCCGAGCATTCTGCCAAGCTGGTCGCGCACGTTGCGTTCGAATTTTGTAAAGGGCGTGTCCATCAATTCCATGCGGCCCGCGCGGAACTGATCGCGCATTGGCAGCCCTGGCCGGCACGGAGTACGAAGCATAAAGAGCACCATTGGCTCTTCGGGATGGCTCGGAAAAGCGTAGTCTCCGATGCTCACCGGGAAATCGAGCGCCGTGTAGGTGTGATATCCGCCGGGTGCTACGATGTGATGCACGCCGAGCTTTGCAAAGGATGTCCAATTGCGCAGCGCGACGTGTGTGTAAACCAGCGGTGTTTTTACAAGATAGGAGAGCGCTTCCTTTTGTTCTTGCGGAAGTTCCGGGCAAATATAGGGAATCATCATGTTGTAACACGCCAAAATGCAATTCTTCCCTTGAACCGATTGCAACTTTTCTCCACGCATGTAGGCAATCTCTACCGTTTTCGTCGCGCCGCGGGCAACGGAATGTTGCACGTGTACGACTGTGCTGTTTAGCCTGATGCGCAACGGCGCGCCTTCAACATCGAGCTTGCTGTAATCCGCGCGCGCCGTCACCACGTCATCCATCGAGTGGCCCGGCATCCCTGCCGGAATCAGCGCGCGCACCAGCAGACGCGCAATCGATGCATTGCCATCTGGAAAATGAAAAATATACGGCTCTTCCTTTTCGTATACTCCGATGCCCAAGCCGTCGAAGCCCGGATATGTGAACGAGCCGTAATCGTCGCCCGACTCGAAACACCCCAGCGCAGGAACCGCGTCGATTCCAACGCCGTACAAGTCATGGGGAAACGTTTGAAAAAACGGGAGTGCCTCGGGATGGACCTTGCAGAATTTGGTCAGGTAATCGGCGTAGCTGATTTTCGACAACTTCGCGCGCTTCTCCTCTTTCGAAAGCCCGGGGAGATAGTCCACTCTTTCCGCATAAACTCGCGCGATGTCCCGCTTGGCCAAATCCGGCAGGGGGGCGTTCGCCAAGAATTCCGGCCAGGGCGTCGTATTCATTCCCGTGATTAGCCGGTCTTCGCCGAACGTTTCTTTGTCGAAAAACGCAGCCGTCCCCATCTTTGAGTAAAGTTTCTGATCGTAATCTTTGTAAAATCGCTCAGTCTCAATGCCGATTTCCTTAATTAGGCTTTTCGCAACGGCGCTGTACTTCCCGGGGCTCTCCATCGATTGCGTTCCGCCATAGCTCAGCACCATCCGGCTTCCGGCGCGAAACTCGTTGCGCTTTGCGTGGCCGCCAAAATCGTCGTGATTGTCGAGAATCAGAATCCGCGCGTCTTTTCCGGCGAGCTTGCGATAGAAATAAGCTGCCGCCAGCCCGCTGATACCGCCGCCCACCACGACCAGATCGTAAGTTTCACCGGTCTCGGCCGCAGGCCCATTCGCATCCCAACTCTCGCCATCGCGAAGCCGGTGTGCGTAGGTAAAGGATCCGTCGTGGTTCCCGCGCATGCCCGTTAGCGCCGGCGGATAATAATTCGGCGCTTTTTCCGGCGCGAAGCCGTCGAGCGCCGCTGCCGCCAGCAGCGTCTCTTTTCCAAGCGCGCTCCCGGCAAGCGTCCCGCCCACACCGACGGCCACGCCGTTCAAAAAATCCCGCCGGGTAATCGGGCAGTGCATTCCCAATTCGCGGTCTTTCTTGTCGGAACCCATTCTCAAGCTTCTCCGGAATCGAACGAGCGGGCAGAATTATAGCCCGTGGAAGCGGTTTGTGCTGAGATGGATCCCGCAATTTGTCTCTTTGAGTGGATGGTGTGTGGGTTTTACAGTTCCCGCAAAGCGGTAGCCACGGGGAGGCGTGCGGCGCGAACGGCAGGAAAAAGGCCGCCCAGGATACCCATGGCCAGCGCGAACACGATCCCCATTACGAGGAGGTCCGGAGTGATCTTAAAGGCGAACGCGAGATTGGAAAAAGTCTGAAAATTGATGGTGCTTGTAGTCAAGCCGTTCAACTTGAGAACAGCAAGGCAACCCAAAGCCCCGCCAACAAAAGAAATCAAGAGCGCCTCAATAAGGAAGGAGAAGACAACGGAAGGGCCGCCAAAACCTAGCGCGCGCATGGTAGCAATTTCCCGGCCGCGATCGGCGACTGCCGAATACATGGTATTAAGCGCACCGAAGACCGCGCCGATAGCCATGACAAAGGCGACGAAACCGCCGAGACGCGTGATGAGCGTGGTAAGGCTCGTCGATTGCTTGGCGTAGTAGTCGATTTCGCGGGTGACGTCCACATTGAGGCGGGGGTCGCTGGTGACAGAGTCCTTCAGTTGATTCAAGGCGTCCGGGGAAGTGAGGTGAACAGTGACGGATTGGAAAGAATTTTCGGGCCGATTGTAAGCGGCGGTGAGAAGATGCGCGTCCGCCCAAACCTCGGAATCGAAAGAGCTGCCGCCTGCGTCAAAGACCCCCACAACCTGCCAGGGCACGCTGCCAAGCTTTATGGTCTTGCCGAGTGTCAACCCGGAGTAGGTGGTGTTCGCGTTTTTTCCCACGACCACTTCGGCGAGCCCTGACTTGAACATGCGTCCTTGGACGATTTTCACTTGCTTGCGTATCTCGAGCACGTTCGGAGAAACGCCGCGTAGTTCAACATTCGCGTCGGTGCCTGTGGAAAGCAATGGGATCGGAGCCATGAGGACGGATTCCGGAGTCACCAGCGGACCATCAGTGCCCCGCGCAATTCCGGGCGCGTCCTGAATGATCTTTACCGAGTCGAGGGTAACCCCACTGGTCATTTCCGAGGTAGCCCCGGCGCGAACAATTAGGGCGTTGTCCTTTGAACCGGACGCGACGAGCGTGGCCTGGAAACCGCGCGCGAGTGAGAGCATCGCGACAAAGACTCCCACGGTTCCAGCAATGCCCAGGACAGCAACGATGGTCGATGTCCAGCGCGCCTTGACGCTGCGAATGTTGTAGATAATCGGAATCGCCATGTCAGACCCTCCGCAGCGCGTTGACAACGCGCATACGCATCGCGCCAATGCCGGGAAGGAGGCCGCTGGCCACGCCCACGAGAACAGCGAACACCAGGCCCACGGACAGCATCGTTTTCGACAAAAGGAGAGGAGGCAGTAGTCCGTTGAGCGCAACGCTGATTACCGGAATTGCTGCCCACGCAAGCAAGAGGCCAAGCAATCCTCCAAAAAGGGCAATCACCACCGATTCCACAAGAACGAGGAAAAGAACGGAGCGGTCGGTTACGCCGATAGCTTTCAACACAGCCAATTCGCTGGTGCGTTCCCGGACAGAAATTGCCATAGTGTTTCCGGTAACCAAAAGGAGAGTAAAGAAGACAACGCTCCCGATGGTAAGAATAAGGAATTCGATGTTTCCAAACTGTTTGGCAAAACCGGCGGCAAAGGCAGACTCGGTTTCGGTCTTGGTTTCGGAAGAGGAGTTCGCGAACTTCGCGTCAATAGTCTTTGCGACGCGGACCGCATCGTCCGGGCTATCGAGTTTGAGGATATACCATCCTGCGGTGCTCTTAACAACTGCGGGAACATTCTCGTCGAAGTGTTTCCAGTGAAACCAGAACTGGCTTTCGTCTCCATCCGCTTTTTCGGTGTGGTAGATGCCATCGAGATTGAATTCCCAAGTCTTGGTGGGGCCGTAAAGAGTATTCTTGATGGGAATCCGGTCACCTACCTTCCATCCAAAGCGTTTCGCCGTGCGTGCACCGACAACTGCACCTTGCTGGTCCTTCACGAAGTTATTCCATTGATCATCGGGCACGATGAACTCGGGGTAGACTTTGCGATGGTTTTCTACGTCGATGGCGAACTGTGGGAAAAAGTTTTTTTCATCCTGGTAAACTCCGCCGAACCAATGATCCTGCGTCACATATTTCACGCCAGGTATTGCTCGCACTTGGTCTCCATACGATATGGGCATCGTCTGGATTAGGCCAATTCGATTGACAATCACGAGCCGGTCCGCGCCGGCAATATCAATCCCCCGACTGAATGCGCTGTTCACTACGGCTAGGAACGTAAACAGCACCAGCGCAATGGCGAACGATCCGATCGTTAGAATCAAGCGAACTTTTTTGCGAAACAGATTGGCGAAGATTAGCGAGCGGAATTTCATGCGACACCTCCGGCAACCACTCCTTGCGCGACCTTGGAAGCTTCGACCAACACGCCTTTCTCGAGATGCAGCGTGGTGTGAGCGCGAGCGGCCACGACCGGGTCGTGCGTCACCATCAAGACGGTCTTGCCATGCTTGGCGACTAGTTCCTCAATCAGGGCCATGATTTCATCGGCGCTTTTGCGGTCCAGATCTCCGGTGGGCTCGTCGCAGAGGAGGAACGTCGGATCAGATACAATCGCGCGGGCAATGGTTACGCGCTGCTCTTGTCCGCCGGAAAGTTGCCGCGGGTAGTGATTCATCCGGTCCTGCAGACCCACCACGCTCAGTGCCGTCTCTACGTGCTTGCGGCGCTCTGACTTCGAGAGCTTTGTCAGCAACAGAGGCAGCTCCACGTTCTGGAACGCCGTCAGCACCGGAATCAGGTTGTACATCTGAAAGATGAATCCCACGTGGCGAGCGCGCCACTGCGTGAGCTTGCTGCTGGACATGTGGGTGATCTCGTCGCCGGCGACGGTAATGCTCCCATGCGTCGGCACGTCCAGCCCGCCAAGCAGATTCAGAAGCGTGGTTTTTCCGGAGCCGCTCGGCCCCATGAATCCCACGAAATCGCCCTTGTCCACATCCAGATTGAGCCGCTGCAGCACCTGGATCTCTTCTCCGCCCCGGCGGTACGTCTTTGAAAGCCCGCGCACCTGAATCAGGCTGTTTCCGTTTCCCTGGCCATCCACTCGGATCATATTCGGCGCTCCTATTTCTTAATCTGGACGGCCTGCCCGTCCTGCATATTGGCAGGCCCTCTCAATACCACGGTATCGCCCGCGACTAGGCCGGACAGAATCTCCGTTTGAGCACCCTGCGCGATTCCTACGGCCACCGCTCGCCGCTCGAGCCGGTCGTTTTTCACAAGGAACACAATCTTCTTGCCGCTTTCGTCGCGAACCGCATCCGTCGGAAGCAATGCCGCGACGACTGTCACCTTTGCATCGGCGTTCTTTACCGGTTCGTCACTCAAAAAAGTCACTTTGATGCCCATATCCGGCAAAATTCGCGGATCCAGTTTGTCGAACGAAATGCGTACCTTCACAGTCGCCTTCTGGCGGTCCGCGGTCGGAATTACCGTTCGCACGTGGCTGGGAATCTCCCAATTGGGATACGCATCCAGAATCGCGGTGACCTTCTGTCCGTCTTTTACTCGCGCGATGTAGGACTCATTGACGTCCACTTCAATTTCGTTGGACTTCATGTCTACTACAGTGGCGATGCCCGTGCGCGTGAATCCGCCGCCCGCGGAGATCGGAGACACCATTTCTCCCACTTGCGCGTCTTTCGAGACGACGATGCCGTCATACGGCGCGGTGATCACGCAATTGTCCACGGCCTGTTGCGCTTCGCGAATCCGCGCTTCGGAGGACAGCACTTGCTGCCGCGCCAATTCAATTTTGGCCTTCAGGCTATCCGCGGCGGCGCTTGAAGTATCCAATTGCTCCTGGGACTGCACGCCGGCAGTGCGGAGCTCCTGGGCGCGGCGCAGCTGAGTTTCCGCCAGCCGGAGCTGCACCTGGAGATCCGCAATGGCGGCTTGCGACGCATTCCGATCCGCCTTCGCCGAATCCAGCACCCGCTTCACGTCTGCGTCATCCAGCGTGGCGAGCAACTGTCCCTGGTGCACGCGCGTCCCTTCATCGAAGAACACGCCGGTAACCCGGCCGGTGATCTTCGCTGCAATGGTGGCTCTTCGCCGGGGCGTCACGTATCCGCTCGCATTCAAAATCGCCTCGCGGCCTCCGGCCTCCGGTTTCTGCGCCGTCACGACTTTCACGACGGGTGTCTGATTTCGAAATGCAACCGCCAGTCCCGTGATGATGACGATTAACCCAAGAACCGCGGAGGCGTAACCCAGCCGCTTCCCCGTCCGGCTGTCTGAGCGGTGACTGTCATGGATTCGCAGCGATCCAAGATCCGCCTTTGCGTGAATTTCTGTCGCCGCCATCAATTCCCTTTTCCGCTCGCGAGCGGTCCCACGCTTGGATTTACGCAGATGCAATTCGAAAGATTACAGGCCAACTCGATTTTTCTGCTGTTCATTCTACCCTGCTTTATTGCATTGAGCCGGGTTCCACTGGCCGGCATCCCATGATTTCCATACGATTATGCTCTTGCGGCCGAATATGTCGTCCGCCGCTTTGCGGGGCAACAGCTCTCAGGTATACTCTTTCTGTCGCTAATTATCTTAGTCTGTGAGATAATTAGCTGTCAAGATAAAATGAGCCGGATAAATTGCACCGCACAGCTGCCAAGGCCTTCCTCATCCCGCAAACGCCATGCCTTGATCCTTCGAGTCGGGATGGAACTCGGCCGCGAGCTCAGCACCACCTCCATCTTTTTTCACCAGGCCATCGCCGGTAAATTGGGCCTCAATGTTACTGATACCAGATGCTTTGAATTGATGTCCCGTTATTCGCAGGGACCTCTCACCGCCGGAGACCTCGCCCGCGCCACCGGTTTGACCACCGGCGCCGTCACCGGCATCCTCGATCGTCTCGAAAGAGCTGGCCTCGTCGAACGCTATCGCAACGCCATCGACCGTCGCAAAGTCTTTGTCCGCCCCCGCATGGAAGCCCTGCAGCGTATCGGCCGCCTCTACCAAGGCCTCGCCACAGCCTCGCTGAAGCACGCCTCCAGCTATTCAACCAAAGAGCTTGAGCTGATCAAGGACTACCTCGAGGGCAGCCTTCGCGTGCTTCGAGATCAAAGCGCCAAGTTCGCTCGGTAGCAGCACACCCTACTTACTCTCTAAAACGACGCTCTCGTGTTTTGGTCACGCCCGAGGCCCACTGCGGTCCGGCTGCTGCTAAATCTCAATAACTACTCGTTCCTAATCCCCTCTTGACATCCACTCACCGTGCAACTAAACTATTAGCTAGTGAAGTTTGTGGGTTTTCTGCGTAGCGCCAGCATCCTGCTGGCGTTTCTCTTTCGGCCTAAGGTTTTTTCCATTCGTTAAATCCTTTAGAATCCGCACTTGCGAAGAAGCACACGGTTTTGCCGGTTTTTGACCGAAATCGTCCGTCTGCAACTCCTTTATATTCTGCACTTACGCGAACCCTAGCATATAAGCTCTTTAGAATCCGCACTTACAGAAAAACGGGGGGAGGGGGCGACGCAGCGAATTTTGCCAGACATCTTGTTCGCAACTGAGACGGAAAATCCCATAATCGAGCACTCCAGCTCCGAAACGTGCCGCCGCTCTGTCTCTAGATGCCACTCATGGAAGGACTTAGAGGCATATACTCGCAGGTATTCCGAGTGCGTACCAATCTCTGCGACTTGGAATGGAGCCTACCCGAATGCTGAACCTCTGGAAAGATATCCAATATGCCTTTCGGACCCTGACAAAGAACCCGGGGTTCGCAATCATCGGCATCGTCACCCTCGCCCTCGGTATGGCGGTAAACACCACCCTTTTCAGTGTGATCAACGGTTTCCTGCTACGGCCTCTTCCCGTCCCGCATCCAGAACAAATCACCGTGCTTTCTTTGCAGCAATCCTCCCTGCCTGGAGCTCGCCGCTTCTCCTATCCGGACTTCGAGGATTTTCGGAATCAGACCGACTCCTTCAGCGATATTTTTGCATTTCGCGTGGCGCTGGTCGCTGTTGCCGTGAATCAAAAGGCCGACCATTGCATCATCAGCCGCGTGTCCAACAATTTTTTCTCAGCCCTCGGGATCCAGCCCGCGTATGGACGTCTAATCCTTCCCTCGGAGGGGCGCACGCCCGGCTCTGATCCCATCGTTGTGCTGGGATACTCATACTGGCGCAAGCGATTTGCGGGCGATCCCGATGCCGTCGGCAAGAAAGTGGAAGTGAACGGCCACCCCTTCACCGTCGTCGGCGTGGTCCCTAAGGAATTTCACGGTACTTACTCCGTCCTCGATATGGATGCCTACATTCCCTTCAGTGCGGAGTCCAGCGAAGATCCCGATAATCCGATTCAAAAGATTTGGGAGAGCCGGGGGTCTCGCACACTCACTCTCATGGGTAGGCTCAAGCCAGGGGTGACGATCAAGAAGGCCGAAGCTACCCTAAACGTAATCGCAGGGCGGATGGCACTATCGCATCCCGACACAGAGAAAGGGCTGACCGTTCAGGTGTACCCAGAAAAGCTGGCACGGCCGGAGCCTGACCCGCAAAATTCCGTTCCTGTTGCGGCTATGGCTTTCATGGCGATGGCTGGGCTCGTTTTGCTGGTGGCCTGCTTCAATATCGCCAACGTCCTGCTGGTGCGGGCCACGGTTCGCCAACGCGAAATGGCCATCCGCGCTGCGCTTGGCGCTGGACATGGCCGTCTCGTCCGGCAATACCTGACCGAAAGTCTTTTGCTCGCCTTTCTCGGGGGAGGCGCTGGGCTGCTTCTCGGTTCCTGGGCCGCCGGACTGCTTGGCTCCCTTCGCCTCGGTACTGATCTTCCCATCCAGTTCGATTTTAGCCCGGACGCCCGCGTCTACTTGTTCGCTCTCGCAGCCGTGTTGTTGACCGGACTGGTGGTGGGGATCATGCCGGCGCTACGAGCTGCACGCACGGATGTAATCACTGTACTTCACGAAGGCGGCCGCGGCTCATCTTCGGGCCCGCGGCGCCAGTGGGCGAGAAATGCGCTGGTTGCGGCGCAAGTGGCGGGCTCGATGGTGTTGCTGGTTGTCGCTGGACTATTTGTCCGCAGCCTGGAAAAGGCTCAACACATCAACCTCGGTTTCAACCCGGATCATGTATTTAATCTGTCCGTGGACGTGCAACAAATCGGATACAAGGAACCGCGCGGCCGCGAATTCTTCCGCGAAATCGAAAGCCGCATTCGCGCGCTGCCCGGGGTGGAATCCGCGGCTCAGGCCTTCCTTGTTCCCATGGGCGTCGTCAACTCCGATGATCGCATCTGGATCGAAGATCATCCTCTTGAACCCGGTCAACAGCCGGCCGAGGTCTCCTACAACATGGTTACCCCGGGATACTTGGACACTTTACAGATTCCGCTGCTTCGCGGGCGAAGATTCGTGGACGCCGATGGTGAGAAGGCTCCGGGCGTGGTCATCATCAACCAATCCATGGCCAAGAAATTTTGGCCGAACGAGGATGCCCTCGGCCGACGGTTCAGCACCAAGGGCGCCAACGGGCCGTTCACGCAAATTGTCGGAATCGTTCAGGACGGAAAATACCAGAACGTGGCCGAAGATCCCCAGCCTTTCTTCTATCTGCCGCTCGATCAAAGTTACATGTCCATGCGCACCATCCACGTCCGCACTTCCGTGCCACCGGAAACGCTAGCACTGCAAATCGAATCGCAAATCCACGAGCTGGCTCCCGATCTGCCCATCACTCAGATGCAGACGATGACGCAATCTCTTCAAGGCGCGAACGGCTTTTTCTTCTTTCGATTTGGCGCGCAATTAACCGCCACCATGGGGTTGCTTGGGCTGATTCTCGCCGTCGTCGGAATCTATAGCGTGGTGTCCTACGCTGCTGTCCAGCGCACTCAGGAGATTGGCATTCGCATGGCCATGGGCGCCGCGCCTCGCGACATTTTGAAAATGGTCTTGCGGCAAGGACTCGGCGTTGTCGGCATTGGTCTGGCCCTGGGCTTGGTTATTGCGCTAGCCGGCACGCGCGTGATTGGGAGCCTCTTCTTGGGCATCAAACCCACGGATCCACTCACCTTTATAGTCGTGGTTCTCTTGCTTACGGGGATTGCTCTCTTTGCCTGTTGGATTCCTGCGTACCGCGCGACGCGCATCGACCCTCTCGTCGCTCTGCGCTACGAGTAATTGCTATCACTTGCAGCAACGTCTCCGCACGGATACCCGTGCTTCGCGCCTGCTGCTATCCCAATTTGGCTTGGCCATCGGCTAAAAAAGAAGAGGCCCGGTCCGATTTCTCGGACCGGGCCTTTCCAACTGCCGTGCCTTATGCCGCCACCTGCTTTGTCATGGGCACGGTCTTAATTTCAATTTTCTTCGGCAGCGCCACGGCGGCCACTGGCGCCGTAATTTCCAGCAGGCCGTTCACGAATTCTGCGTTGATTTTCTCCGCGTTTACGCCCTCGGGCAATTCCAGCGTCCTTTCGAACTTCCCGTAGGCGAACTCCTTGTGGAAATAGTCTGCTTCCTTTGTCTCCTTCTCGAGTTTCCGCTCGCCGGTAATGGTCAGCAGATTCCCTTGCAGGCTGATCTGTACTTCCTTCGGATTGATCCCCGGCAAAGAAACCTTGCAAAAATACTTCTTCGCGTCTTTGTCGACGTAGGTCTCGACCGCAGGCACAAAATTGAACTCAGCCCAGGGTGCCATTTCTCCCTTGGCCGATGGCTTGGCCGTCAGCATTCGATTGAAAATCTTGTCGAATTCACGCCGGACATCGAACAGATCTTCGAACAGATTGTCCCGTAAGATTAGGTTTGTCATCTGTCTCCTCCTCAGTCAACTACCCATTCATTCCAAGACTCCTGTAATTTCAAAATAGAGGGCGGCAAGTGAGGCCTCAGCAATTCCGGCCGTAAACGGCCGGGGCGTCGCAACGACAGGCGCAACTTATACGCTTGGTGCCCAGTCGCCGCCCCCGCGGAAGAAAACTAGATCTGACGAAGGTGTGTCCTGTCCACTGCCCAGGCACCTAATCGATGGAGCTGCTGAGCGCTCCGTCCAACCACTCACTTTCAGCTCTTGCAGCCCGTTCCCATTCGCAATCTGGTCCCTTCCACGCTTCCCTTTTAGTCCCGCACCACGCCAAAATCAGTGACCTCCGCTACATCCCTGCGTGTCACCCGTCACGGTGTTTCGCCGATTCGAATGCCGCTTCGCCCTTGCGCAGGTGGAACCATTTCCTCAATTTCTGTGCCAGGCTTGCAAACTTCCGGTTAACCTTTCCTTTAGCTGTGCTTCCCTCGAAGAGTACACATCGTGTCCTACGAGCATCTCCGCCGCAGCAGCCGCATCCCCAAGGAACTCGCTATCCTTCTGACCGGAAGCGACATGGATGGCAAGGGCTTCTCCGAAATGACCAAGACCGTCCTCCTCAGCCGCCACGGTGCTGGGATAATTTCGACCTATAAGCTGTCCGCCGAGCAAGAGATCATCATTCGGTACCTGGACACCAACAAAGAGGCCCTTGTCCGAGTGGTCGGCCGCATCGGTTCCGAAGGCGAAGTTTACACTTACGGCGTCGCCCTTGTGGACACTTCCCAAATCGACTTTTGGGGCATCGACTTTGCTCCTGTCTCCGAAAAAGACAAACAAGCCCGCCGCGTGCTCCTCGAATGCGGCAGTTGCAAACAACGCGAGACCGTCGATCATAGCGACGTCGAATCGGACGTTCTCATCATCAACGAGGGCATCGTTCGCTTTTGCAAGCAGTGCGGAGACTCAACCCTGTGGAAACGCGCCCCGGAAGTACCTGAGGAACCGACTGTTCTGGTGGCCGCCGGCCGAGACACGACAATCGCCTCTTCCGCCCAAACCACAACCGCAGCGAGCAAGCATTTTGCGCCACCCGCACAAACTGCTTCGACACTCACTACTCCTCAAGAACCCAACACAACACCCGCTGCGTCATTGGACAACCGCCGCAAATACGCACGTACTAAGGTCAACTACAAAGCCTGCGTCCGGCGGTCTGGCTTCGCGGACGACGTCGTTACCTGCGAAGACATGTCCAAGGGTGGAATCTGTTTCAGGAGCCGTAAGCAGTATTTTGTGCGGAGCAACATCGAAGTCGCGGTTCCTTATTCGCCTGGAGGCAACGCCATTTTTGTCCCGGCGGAAATCGCCTGGGTCGTTGAGATCACCAAAGGCAAGCTCTACAAATGCGGCGTCGCCTATCGCCGCACCTCCAAACCGTCCTAGTCCTCTCCGCGTCATGGAGGAAATGTTCCACAGCGACTTTCCCGCCGCCCAAGCTCCTGTTCAACGCGAAGCCCCTATACAATAGGAACACGCAAAGCTGACCGAACTGCGAAGACGCCAGCGGTCACTTGTGAGGGCAATGGCCAAGTCCAAGTATTCGCGGAACCTGCTGCGCTTATCAGCGCTCTTCGTTTGCTTCACATGCTTTATCCAGATTAGCGCCCAGGCGCAGGACCAGGGTGAAGGCGTCATTCGGGTCGGCGTGAACCTCGTTCTGCTTGACGCGACCTTGAAGACCAAGGCCGGGCAGATCATGGCCGATCTGAAAAAAGATGACTTCGAAGTGCGCGAAGACGGCGTCGTCCAAAAGCTGGAAGTCTTCAGCCGCGACGAATTGCCTATCAACGTTGCGCTCGTACTCGATCTGAGCGATTCGATCGGTCCATTCCTCGGCCCCTTGCGCGAAGCCGCCACCACGGCTCTCGCCGCCCTCAAACCCGATGACGAGGTGGCCCTCTTCACTTTTTCCACCGAAGCCGAATTGCGCGTCCCCTTCACGAAAGACAAGGCAAAACTTGCCGAGCAGATCAATTCCTTCCGCGCCGGCGGCGCCACAAACATCAATGACGGCATCTTTCTCTCCTCCCAATATCTGCTCAAGCTCCCGCCCAAGGGCCGCCGCGTCATCATTCTCATCAGCGATGACGTGGGGACCGATGCCGGAGGGCAGGGCACGCACGATATCGTCACCGAAGCCATCGCAGCCGATGCCGTCCTGTATAACCTGAAAATTCCCGGCTACAATCCGCCGCAAACTCTTTTCGCCGCCAGCATGATCCCCGGCCTCGTCAACATTCGTAAGGTTGCGGACCAGACCGGCGGCGAAATCTTCAACGTTCAAGACGTCGCCCATCTCGACACCGTGTTTCGCGCTCTCATCGACCGAATCAAAACCCGTTACACCCTCGGCTACTATACGAATGCCACGGCCGCCCTCGGCAAGCCCCACAAACTCGACGTCCGCCTTTCCTCCTCCTTCGGCAAAAAGAACCGCGACTATGTCGTCCTTACCAAGTCCGGCTTCTACGTCCATTGAAGAATGACGCGCGGCAGTGAGGCAATTTTCCCCTGTTGACATCCCACAGGGGATTGGCGATACTCCTGTGGGGACGCCACAGGAGGACGAGTGGCCATGGCAACCGGCGGCGTGCCCGGCTTCGCGGAGAGGAGATAACCCATGTTTACCTGGATACAATCGCTCGCCTCTAGAACTCGTTCGTGGCTTTCACCCCGCCAGGTAGAGCAAGACTTCGAGCACGAGCTTGAGACCCATCTCAATATGCTGACGGACGAAAACGTACGCCGGGGCCTGTCACCAGAAGCGGCCAAGCGCGCCGCGCGACTTCGATTGGGAGGCCTCACCCAGCTCAAAGATACCAACCGCGAACTGCGGGGCCTGCCGATGATCGAGACTTTCTTGCAGGACACACGTTACGCTTTCCGCATGCTGCGCAAGAATCCCGGCTTCGCGGCTGTGGCCATACTCACGCTTGCTTTGGGTATCGGTGCCAACACCGCGATTTTCAGTGTCGTTTACGCCGTGCTACTGAAGCCGCTGCCCTATGCAAACGCGGACCAACTGTTCAACGTGTTTCAAGCGAAACCGCAAGAGGGCGTCACCGGGACGGGCTGGTCGCATGCAAACTTTGCGGAGTTGCGCGAGCAGAATCACGTTTTCAGTGACATGGCCGGAAGCCAGTTCCATCAGCTCACGCTAACAGGCCGAGGCGAGCCTTCGGTGGTCAACACTTCCGTTGTGACGCCGCAGTTTTTCTCGCTCTTCGGCGAGAAGCCTCTTGCAGGACGCGTCTTCTTCCCGGATGACGGCAAACCCGGCGCCCCTCCAGTGGTCATTCTCAGCGAAAATCTGTGGCGGAGCTCCTTTGGAGCAGATCCAAACATCATCGGAAGTTCGATTAACCTGGATAAGCGTTCTTTCACGGTCGTTGGCATCATGCCCGCGGCGTTTCGATTCCCTGTTGTCTCGCAAAGCGAAAAAGTCTGGATCCCCCTGGTCCAGGATCCGCTTTTCAGCAGTTGGATGGATCGAAGGGGAGGACATTGGCTACAAGTCACCGGACGCGTGAAGCCGGGTGTTTCCATGGCGCAGGTTCAGGCGGAACTGGATGCCATAAGCCGGAGGCTCGGCAAGGAATTTCCCGCTGAAAACGAAGGCTGGACGATCCGCATGGTCCCGCTGCAGGAGATGATCGTCGGCAAGGTGAAGTCCGCGCTGCTTGTGCTGCTAGGCGCCGTGGGCCTCGTGCTGCTCATCGCTTGCGCCAATATTGCCAATTTGCTTCTTACTCGTGCGACTTCGCGGGCGCGCGAAATGGCTGTTCGAGCCACGCTGGGTGCCGGGCGAACTCGCATCGTTCGCCAGTTACTTAGCGAGACCGCGGTTCTTGGACTGCTCGGGGGATTAGGCGGAATCGCTCTCGCCTACTGGGGCGTTCAAGGCCTAAGCTCGCTCCTGCCGCCGGATCTACCGCGAGTGAACGCCATTCGCGTTGACAACTTCGTCTTAGGCTTTGCGCTTCTCCTTTCCGGCGTCGCAAGCTGCGTATTTGGATTGGCGCCGGCCTTGTTTTCCGCGAATTCCAATTTACAATCGAGCTTACGCGAAGGCGGGGGACGTTCGGGCGAAAGCCGCAACCGCCGCCGCGCGCGCAGTTTTCTTGCCGCAGGAGAAATTGCTCTCGCCATGGTGCTGCTGGTAGCCGCGGGCTTGCTGCTCCGCAGCTTTTCCAAGCTCACGTCGGTCAGCCCGGGATTTGATGCCCGGCAGGTCATACAAGCCGATATCTCGCTGCCCCGCTTTCAGTATTCCGCGCCGCAGCAGTGGGCCGCCTTCTCCGACGAGTTGCTCGCGCGAATCCAGGCTCAGCCTGGATTGCAGAATTCCGCCGTGGCCGTTCCCAGGCCGATCGGCGACGGATTCGTAAATCTGGGATTCGATATTGTGGGAAACCCGCCCTCGTCCGCGGCCCTGTCCAGGACCGCGAACTATGTTTCGGTCAGCCCGGATTATTTTCGCGTCATGGCGATTCCGCTGCTCGCCGGACGCGTCTTCAGCCAGCACGATAGCTCCTCGGCGCCCCGCGTTTCGGTAATCAGCGAAGCCATGGCGCGACTTTATTTTCCGAATCAAAACCCTCTCGGAAAACAGCTCACCTTTGGTTTTCCTCCGGATAGCGGAGCCGCGCGGGAAATCGTCGGAATCGTGGGCAATGTGCGCGACGTCGCGTTAGGTCAGGACCCCGGCCCGATGATGTACGTGCCATACGCCCAATCGCCTTTCTGGGGCGCGAATCTGGTGGTGAAGAGCACTATGAGTCCATCCAGCGTCGCGACCGTCATTCGTCAGGAGGTGCAAAAAATCGATAAAGATCTGCCCGTGACCGATGTCGCAAAAATGCCGGACCTTATCGACGCTTCCGTCGCACAAGCGCGGTTTCGCACGTTCTTGCTCGGCCTCTTCGCCGCGATGGCGCTGCTACTATCCGCCATCGGAATTTTCGGAGTAATTTCTTATTCCGTCTCGCGACGAACGAACGAGATCGGAATCCGCGTCGCGCTGGGGGCCTCGAGGCGCTCGATTCTGCGGATGGTCTTGCGCGAAACTCTAATCCTGACGCTCGCCGGCCTTGCCGTCGGGCTCCCCTGCACACTCGTGGCTTCCCGACTGCTCGGTCACATGCTCTTCAGCGTTTCGGCCAGTGACCCCGCCACGCTCGCGGTGGTCACCGTGGGTCTTGCTGCCGTGGCAGTGCTCGCCGGATACATTCCCGCCCGCCGCGCCATGCGCGTGGATCCCATGGTCGCCCTGCGGTACGAATAGGGCGGCGCGCCCCGGCAATGTATGCACATGCTTGGGCTTGTATCCCCTCGGTGCAGTGTGAAAAAGAGCGAGAAACAGAGCCGGCCGCGGCGCGTCTAGCTACTATGTCGTCGAACGACATAATATGGCGTAAGACGCCATATTGGGTAAACGGCCATTTCCCATTCGGAGGTTATGCCTGTTAGAGTCGCTTGGGGGGCTTACGATGCGGAAGGTCATTGCTCTAATGTTTGTCACCTTGTTCACCGGAGCCATTGCGTTTCGCGCCTCTCGCGCGTGGCCTGCCAGCGCGGCAACTGTCAGCCCGGCGTCCCGCGCGCAATTCACCTCGGACGGCAAGCTCGTCCGTCCAGAAGGCTATCGCAGGTGGGTGTATGTCTCCTCCGGTTTTGGGATGAGCTACAACCCGGACGCGGGTGGAAACGGCGCACCTGCTTTCACAAACGTTTTCGTAGCACCCGAGGCCTACGATTTTTTCCTTGCCAACGGAACTTGGCCGGACAAAACGATGTTTGTGCTGGAAATTTACGGCTCGACTTCTCACGGTTCGATCAATCAAAAGGGGAGCTATCAAGAATCTTTCGTCGGCTTGGACGTCGAAATTAAGGATGAGTCGCGTTTTCCCGTTAAGTGGGCCTACTTCAATTTTAATGGTTCCGCGAAATCGGCAAGCGCTATCACTCCCGGAAAGAACGGCTGCTGGAATTGCCACGAACAACACGCCGCCGTCGAGCATTCCTTCGTTCAGTTCTATCCCGAGTTGTTGAAAGTGGCGCGCAAAAAAGGAACCATCAAGTCCACGGTTCATCTTGAAGAAAATAAGTAGTCCGGATGGGTGGACCTGTTTTCGAAATTTGCAAGGATAGCTGCTTGCTCGAACAGACGGGCTGAGACAAACTCGGAATCGCTTCCAGCATCCCATTCCGCTGGAGCCTTACCGAGGAGGTCTTCATGCACCGCGCGATCCTTTGCTTCCTGCTGCTGATTCACTTCTCCGCCACTGCCCGGCAGCTGACTTCCCGGTCTTCAGAGCTTGCGCAAACACAGAACGCGCGCGCCGCAGTTTCTGGCGGGGAACAGAACGCGGCTTCCTCAGAGAGCGCAAAAGAAGAAACTCCAGCGGCGGCGAGCGTGCAGGACAAGCCAAAAGGGCGGCTGCGCATTGGTGTGGCGCTGGAAGGAGGCGGCGCGCTCGGACTGGCGCATGTCGGCGTTCTTGAGTGGTTCGAACAACACCATATTCCGGTGGATTACGTGGCGGGAACCAGCATGGGCGGGCTGATTGGAGGATTCTACGCAACGGGAATGAGTCCGGCGGAACTGAGAAGACTGATCGAGGGTGTGGATTGGAATGAAATCCTTAGCGACGCGACGCCGTTCGAAGATCTTTCCTACCGAAGAAAGGAAGATCAGCGGGCGTATCCGAACTCTTTCGTTCTGGGGCTGCGCAAGGGCCTGTCGATACCGAGCGGTTTAAATTCCGGACACCAAATCGGCTTGCTGATTGACCGGATAACGCTGCCCTACTTTAAGTCTGAGCCGTTCGAAGAGTTGCCAACACCGTTTCGCTGCGTAGCAACGGATCTTGTGACCGGCAAGCAAGTCGTATTCGAACAGGGCTCGCTCGCCGAGGCCTTGCGCTCGACGATGTCGATTCCCGGCGCGTTCAAGCCGGTCTTTGACAAAGACCGAGTGCTGGTGGACGGCGGGCTGGTGAACAATCTGCCGACCGACGTCGTGAAGGAGATGGGCTCGGACATTGTGATCGCCGTGCACTTAGACACGCAACCGATGGAAGCCAAAGACATCAAGTCTCTGATCAACGTGCTCGATCAATCCATACGCGTAATGATAGCCGAGAGCGAATTGCGCGGGCTTGCGCGTGCGGACGCCGTAGTCAGCGTGCCTCTGGGAGGGTACAGCTCGACGGACTATAAAAAGTACGACCCAATTATGCAAAAAGGTTATGAGGCCGCGATTTCAAAAACGCCGCTGCTCGAAAGGTTCTCACTCAGAGATGCGGAATGGCAGGAATACATGCGGGAACGCGAGGCGCGCAAAAAGACACTTGCGCCGGTTCCACAATTTATCAAAGTGGAAGGCGCGGACACCGCGCAACAGACGCAGAACATCGAACATTTTCTTGCGCCACTGACAGGCAAGCCGCTGGATACGGATAAGCTGGATCGGGAACTAACGCGGCTCACGGGCGTGGGACGCTATGACACGGTTGGCTACAGGATGATGGAGCGCGAGGGGCAGCAAGGATTACTTATCCAGGTGAGCGAAAAAAATTATGCGCCGCCCACGATTCAGCCGGGATTTGAAGTGGATGGTTCGGAGAGCGAAGAAGTTGGCTTTACGCTGGGCACGCGGCTGACGTTTTTGGATGTTGCGGGATTCCGCTCCGAATGGCGGACAGATGTT
>JBGPLB010000074.1:0-21629 GCA_041486245.1 Candidatus Acidiferrum sp. | reverse complement strand
ACCGGCATCGAGCCGGACCTGGCGCTCGTAAAGTACAAGAAGCTGGTGGGCGGCGGATTGATCAAGATCGTGAACAATACCGTGCCGCAGGCGCTGATGCGGTTGCACTATTCGCCGGAGCAGACGAGCGAAATCGTTTCCTACATCGACAAGAATGGAAAAATCGAAGGCGCACCCTACCTAAGAGCTGAAGATTTGCCGGTGTTCGATTGCTCGCTGGCACCGCTGGGCGGCGGGCGATCCATCGCCTGGACCGGACACGTGAAGATGATGGCGGCGGCGCAGCCGTTTCTTTCCGGCGCGATCTCGAAGACCATCAACATGCCCGAGGAGTCCACGGTCGAGGACATCAGCAATGCCTACGTCGAATCCTGGAAGCTAGGGCTGAAGTCCGTGGCCATCTACCGGGACAACTCGAAGCGCTCGCAGCCGCTGAATGCGGGCGGAGCGAAAGAAGACAAGAAAGCGGAGCCGGCAGCCGCGACGGGAGCGGAGCCGATGCAACGGGAACTCTTCGCGCGCGCCGTGCGAGAGAAGATGCCGTATGAACGCGCGTCCGTGACGCACAAATTCAGCGTGAGCGGCCACGAAGGCTACATCACTGCGGGCATGTACGCAGATGGCCGGCCCGGCGAAATCTTCATCAAGATGTCGAAAGAAGGGTCGACGCTTTCCGGGGTGATGGACGGACTGGCGCTGACCATTTCGCTTGGTTTGCAGTACGGCGTGCCTTTGAAGGTGTACGTGGACAAGCTGGTGAATACGCGGTTTGAGCCGTCGGGCATCACCGCGAATCCAAACATTCGCTTTGTGTCGTCGGTTCTGGACTACATTGCGCGTTGGCTGGGGGGGAGATTCATTTCTCCGGATTATTTGAAACTGAACAACGGCGAACACGCTGCGCCAGTGGCTCCCGTTCAGCCGCTGCCGACAATGGCCGACGCCATGATGACAAGTTTGCAGGCGGGAATCGCTTCTTCCAAGCCGCGTGACGCGCACGAAGGCGCGCCGACGTGCTCCGAGTGCGGCATGCTGATGGTGCCGAATGGAGCCTGCTACAAGTGCGAGAATTGCGGCAGCACGAGCGGCTGCAGTTGAGGCCAGGGGAGCAAACCAGGGATATGACACGATGAGCGCTCTCTCCTCCGGTTCAGGGCTGGCCGCAAGACTAGCTCCGGAAAAGCCGAAGGCGCGGGGATTTCTGCACATCGTCCGGCACGGCGCGGGACCGAGCGCCATTTATGTGGTCACGTATCATCGGCTCGAGCGAGGGCTGGATACTGTTGGCGCGCAGCCCAAGCCGGCGCTGGCGGAAGGCGCGCAATCCCTGATTGAACTGCTCGAGCGGATTGGCGTGGACTTCAGGCTCAAGGAAGCCCGTGGCGCCTTGGAAGATATTCTTCGGCTCGGCTCAGCCAATATCCCCGACCTGTGGCTCAGCGACGAGGAGATGCAGGAAAAAGGACTCGTCGGAGGCTAAACAGGTAAACCGAAGAACTGACGGAAGCCGGAGGGAGAAGATGCCCTTCGGCTTTTGTTTTTTGCCTGGCTACCGGGGGGGCCCCTCCCCCCCGGTTTTTTCATAAGTGTTGATTCTAATAGGTTTAGCATTCACGTAAGTCGTTTAGAATGAATACTTGCGGACGAGCTTGTAAGTGTTGATTCTAAGGAAGTTATTTGTACCAGAATTGTGCAAAGCGCGACTGCTTCGTAAGTGCGGAGAACAAAGAAGATAGCTCGTAAAGGCAGATTCTAGAAAGTAAGAACGCCAGCAGGATGCTGGCGCTACGGCATACGAGTTACAGTTTTACCTAAAGCTACTTATACACGCTTAACAACAATTTGTCAAGGCAAAGTTGAGCTCGGGGCAAAGCTAACCTGGGCAAAATTTGCAAAGGCCGGACTGGCCGCGATTGACGGCGGGAAGCGGGTTAGCGGCCCAGAGTTTGCGCCCAAGTTGCGAAGGAGTGCCAGGCGGCGGTTTGGCCGATGGGGAAGCGTATCTGCTGCACGATGATCAGAAAGGCGCTGGCCCAAATGGTGGCGCGATGAACCCTGCGTGTGGACAACAAGTCATAGGCCACCAAGATGAGCAGGAATCCGTATGAGATCAGCGCCGCGACTAACGGCTTTCTGTTGACCATGGC
This sequence comes from Candidatus Acidiferrum sp., assembly GCA_041486245.1. Lineage (GTDB taxonomy): Bacteria > Acidobacteriota > Terriglobia > Acidiferrales > UBA7541 > Acidiferrum. The sequence goes on along the minus strand of JBGPLB010000074.1, from coordinate 19,482 downwards.
GAAAGGCCAGCGGGAGATGGCGGCGATCATGATTCCGATTGTGGCTATCAGGATGATGCGCTTGTGGGCGGAAGGGTTGAAGCGGGCGCGAAACGCGCAAAAAACGAGCACTCCAAAAATGAGCATATCCGTCATGGGGATGATGTAGAAGGTTTTCACATCGAGGCCAGAGGGAGAGTTGGGCCGGGAAAGCGCCTCGGTAGCTGCCAGGACGCCGAGGATGATCATGAGACAGGCGACGAGGAAACCGGCGATGCCGAGGCGGCGGTGGATATCCACGCGGCCAGCGGCGACAAGAGAGGTCTGTGTTATGAGCAAGAGGATCCACGTGGAAAAGACAGCGCCGTGAATGTGAATGATTAAACTTGGCAGGGGCGCGTGGAATACACCGGCGAGATAGTAGGTGTGCGCAAAGCCTAGAAAGACGGAGGCAAGAATCAGCAACGCCATTCCCGAGAAAAAGTAGTGATCGTAACGCCGGCCCGGAGGGGCAGAGTGCACCTTAACGGAATTTTCGACATGTGCCGTGGCTGTCGCCATTGAATCTCCAAATCTATTCGGATACCGCGAGAGGGCCAGTGCCTTGGGAACCTGGGGAAGCAGGTGAGCAAGTGTATACCGGATAGGGTGAGCGTGCGGGATAAGCTGCTGCCTGAGCGAAGAATGTAGACGGCCAAGTTGAGCGGGCGACTCACTGTTGTGAAGCGACTCAGATCGTTGCGGGACGGGCGGAGACCGAAGTATTGGCGCGCCGAAAGCGACGCCAAATGGATCGCAAAGGCCAGAAGAGGATGATTGCCCAGAAGAGCAGGGGCAGGCCGAATTCAAAAAGAACGCCGAGCACCAGCGCCAAAGACGAAAAGATGGCGCTGACTCCTTCGACGAATGAGTTTCGGAGCGCAAGGGATGCGCCGGCAAGGTTTGTCTCGAGAAAAGCGCGATAGTTTTCGATCAAAGTGACGCGAATATGAGCCTGCGCGACCGTGGAAAGTAACCCCTCATGCTGGTGCTGGGCTTCGGCAACCGTTTCATTCGCCTGGGCGATGTCTTTTTCGAGAGCGACCGCGTCACGAAGTTCGCCTTTTCGTTCGCGCTGGAGTCTCTGAAGACGTGACAGATTGGTTTGCGCGGCCGCGAGATGCCTTTCCGCGGTGGCGAGTTTGACGGCGGAATCCTCGCCTGCTTCGGAAATGGCTTCGGTGCGTCCAAGCGTTTTCAGATCAGAGACAGCTGCGTCGAATTCCTTAGAGGGGACGGAGAGAGTTGCAGCTAAGGCGCGGCCCGAGCGTGAGCGAGTCTCGGTACGCAGTTCTTCGAGATAGGCTTGGTGGGCGGAGACGATTCGGTGAAGATCGACGACGGAACGATCGAAGGTAGAAGAGCGGGTGCGAAGGTCGGCGGTGCGGACGATGGGGGATTCCCAAGTGAAAGCAGCGCTTGCGGAGTCGACGGATTTCTGAAGCATCGGGGCGCTGGACCACATGCCCCGCTCGTCCCAGTAAGTCGTGGCGGCCAGGCCTGTTGCTTTTGAGGTTTCGATGCCTCGATACGTCTCTGTCACGGTGATGCGAAGAGCGATGACAAAGAGGAGTAAGAAGGCGACTAGCGCGGCGACGATGAGTAGGATGCGCTTCGGCCAGGAGCGAGGGGCGGAGATTTCTGACATTGTGGTCCTCTGCGGTTCGCGCCAGTAGTGCCAGGCAAAGTTGCGTGACGCGCCCCGTAGAAATAGAGGCCACGGATGGTGAAAAAGTTCCCGCAGTATTGACGTCCCGCTCTGATGGCGGCGTCACTGCACTAGCGGAGTTCCCCAGCCGTCATACTCGCCACCGAGAGATTTTGAAAGAGTTTCGAACTGGACTCGAATCTTTTGGAGAGCGGGCAAATCAGGAAGCATTTCCTTCGTCGCGAAGCAGAGCCAGTCGTCTCCTTTGGCCGCGGGTCTGACCTGAACCTGGAAACCAGAATCGCGGATTTGGCGCGCGGCTTGTTCCGCGCTCGCTTGTGTGGGGAAGTAAAGAAAAAACTCGACCATGTGCGGTTTCGAGAGGTTCGAACCGGCCTTGCGAAGCTGGAGCAATACGGAAGCGTCAGGATCCTGCATCTTGTTGCGGCGGAAGAGGCTAAGAATGCCCATGAAACAGGTAACACCTATTGATGAAGGCAGATGCTATCGATAGCTAAGCAGGAAAGTCAATGGCGTGCTAATCAGTCCAGGGCATGGCGCCGACCGCGTAGTTCGGTGGTCAGCGGGGGCGCGGGCGGAGAGGCGGGCGGGCGGTGAGGGGGCGAGGGCGCATGCGAAAGCGCGGGCTGAGCGGCGGGGGGACGTTGCGGAGGAAGTCGCCGCAGCAAGGGCAGCGGCCGTCGTCGGCGATGGGGCCGGTGGCATCGGCGCGGAGCCAGTGGCCGCGGGCGTCGCACAACGGATTGATGCACTGCACGGTGAAACCGGGCAAATATTGCATGCGCACTCCCTCAGTGGCCAGCCAGCTCCGCGGGCACATGCGAACGCAGGTGCGGCAGAAGCTCCCCTGGGCGGGCCGGACAGAATTGTTGGAGCGGATTCTGCCGTTCCGCGCCTGTGGTGTCAAGAGAAAAGACTACAAGGGATTGTGGTGGGATTGCCAAGCACGCTGTGAGAGGGGTAGGGCGACCGCAGAATCCCTCAGGACTTCCAGAATTTGGCCGACTTTGGCGTCCGTAGCGACAGGAACCCGGTTTTTGAAGGTTAGGATTGCGGCGGAGTTGCTGGGGCTGAAGCGCCTTGTGACTCCTGAAGAGCCGCGAGACGGGTTTTCAGAGCTTCGACTGCCTGCCGCTTGTCCGCGATCTGTTGCTTGAGGTCGTCCAACCTAGCTTTGCCCGCGGTGTCGCTTTGATAATTCGGCTTCGAGTAGACGTTGTCCTGTTCCAAAGCAAGCTCACGCTGAAGAAGGTCCAGATTTTTTTGGGCCTCGGCCAGCTGCTGTTTCAAGGCGGCAAGCTCAGCGGCGGCCTTTTCCTTTTTCTTTGCATCATCGGCGGTTGCGGGAGGAGCGGCTGCCTTAGAAGAATCGGAGGCGGCAGGAGCAGCCTCAGGGGATTGCGCCGGAGCAGATGCAGTGGCTGATTGCGGAGGAGGAGCGGTGCGCTTCAAGGTGTCATCGGTAATGACGGGAGCAGGCTGCTTGGCGGCGGCTTTTTTTTGTTCGCGGGCGCGACGGGCGGCTTCGGCGACAGATTGTGACTGCGAATCCTGCGATTGGCCGCGAGAGACAACAAGAAGAACGGCAGCGGCAAGAAGGGCGGCAAGGGCCAAGCGCAAAGAGATGGAGTGTGACATGGTCTTATACCTCTTGGGTCTTAGACTTCCCGGGCGATGGGTTGGCGCAACGCTAAGCATACCTCCGCGCTTTGCTGAGAACAATTGCGCCGTGGGGAGTGCTGCGAATGCGGCAACTGGAACTCCCGCGGCGAACTGGCAGCACCAGCGACAAGGCTCTAGAGCGTTGCGCATGCCGGCCGGGCCTAGCGGCCGCTGCCTGACTTGCTCCGGCCACGTCGCGGAAAGAAAAGGCCGTAATACTCGTTCGGGGAATAAGGTAAAAACAGGCGCAGCGAGTAGAAACTTCGGGTTCTCCGCGGAGAATTGGCCGATTCTTACGAAAGTTCGCAACGAAGTACGAATCCTTAATTCATCATCTCAAGTCTTGCAGAGTGGCGATTCGTGCGGCATACTCCCGCCGCGTGCGGCCTTGGTCGGAATCGCACGGAGCGGTCGGCTGAGTGGTTTGCGAGGGGGTCTAATGGAGCGGTGTGCCTGGATTCACCGTTTCGGAATGCTGCTTTGTGTGAGCTTGTGTCTATCCGCAGGCGCGGGCGGAACTTCAGCCGGTACAGTCTTGGCGAATGAGCAGCCGGTTCCAGGGCAAGCGTTGTCGGCGCCTCCGGTGCCCGCTCAGACGCGGCCGGCGCAAGCGACGACTGCGGGGCGCGCACAACCCGGTGGATATGTACTTTCGCAGGAGCGCTACGAAAAGGCGGTCGCCTATTCACGCGCGTCCTACACCATGTATTTTGTCTCGGTATTTATTTCCGTCCTGGTGCTGGTGATTCTCTTGCGGCTCGGAATCGCAGCGAAGTTTCGCGATTGGGCAGAGAGCGTCAGCGACAAAAGGTGGCTGCAAGCGCTGGTGTTCGTACCCCTGCTGGTGTTGACGCTAGATGTCCTTGCCTTGCCTCTCCATTTGTACGGGCACGTTCTCTCGCTCCGCTATGAAATGTCGGTGCAAAGATGGGGCTCGTGGTTCATGGATTGGAGCAAGGAGCAAGTGCTGATAACGGGATTCGCTCTGATCCTGGCGCTGCTCCTGACTTTGGTTATCCGCAGAAGCCCGCGGCGCTGGTGGCTGTACTTCTGGTTGGTTTCGCTGCCCGTTGTGCTATTTTTTGTGTTCATCAGCCCATGGTTCATCGATCCTCTATTCAATACGTTTGAGCCCCTACAAACTAAACACCCAGATTTGGTGGAGGCGATCGAGCAGCTGACCAGGCACGCTGGTGTACCGATTTCGCCGGAACGCATGTTTCTGATGAAGGCGAGCGAAAAGACCAACGCGATCGACGCTTATGTCACCGGGGTGGGAGCGTCGAAGCGCGTGGTGGTCTGGGACACCACGCTTCAGAAGGCGACCGCCGATGAGACGCTATACATTGTCGGGCATGAATTGGGACACTATGTTCTTGGGCACGTATGGAAAGGATTTTTGTTTGCTGCTGCGCTTCTCTTGATTGGGTTTTATGCGCTGTTTCGCGCGCTTCATTGGACGCTGGGCCGCTGGAGCGGAGATTGGAGAATTTACGGGCCAGAGGATTGGGCTTCGTTCGCCGTGATTTTGCTCCTGCTGGAGATCGGGATGTTTCTGTCGTCACCGGTCGTGAACGGTTTCTCGCGGATGCAGGAGCATGCCGCCGATGTCTACGGCCTCGAGGTTATCCACGGGATCGTGCCGGATTCTTCCGAAGTTGCGGCGCAATCGTTTCAAGTGCTGGGTGAGGTTGACCTGGCAGACCCGAACCCGCCGGAGTTTATTACTTTCTGGCTGTACTCCCATCCGCCGCTTGCCGACCGGCTGGTATTCGCTCATAGCTACGATCCGTGGTCGAAAGGGGAATCGCCCAAATACGTGAAATAGCTGTGGCTGATTTGTTGCAGCAGCAACTTCAGTGAGTTCGCCGCGATATGGAATGACGGCGAGAAAAAACCGCGACTTTGTGACGGTTGCCGCAGCGGGACATGGAGCACCAGCGCCGGCGCCGGGTCCGTGAGGTATCATAGAAAAAGAGCCTGCAGGATGGGTTGGAACAGACTCGAAGGCGCGAACTTGTACCCTCGGCGATAATCTCGGCGGCTGAACGCGCAATGGCTGCCAGGAGCCAATCCAAACCGCCTTCGCGGGCGACAAATTCCAGGCCCCATTTGCCGTCTTGTTGGAAGAGTTCGTCGTGGCCCTCGGTGATGCGCAAGACCTCGTTGATCGGTGCGATCCAGTCGCGGAGCAGGGCTTCTTTGGCGAGCATGGCGCTGAAGATCTTGCGGAGGGAGGCATGCAGGATTTGAGCCTTTGTGAGGAGGGAGGCAGCGCTTTGCGGGTCATTTTGGGGGAGAGCGAGCAACTGGGCGCTTCGTTCTGGGGAGATAATTCGAGTCACCAAAAGGAAATGGAGAAGGTCCTCCCAGGAGAGCTCGGAGAAGGATCCTAGCACGTTGACGAAATCGAGGGATAGTCGGCCGGCGATAAGGCTTGGTGAGGAGGAAAAGTCTGGCATAAGTTTGTCTCCAAAAACCGGTTAGCAGGGAAGTTGCGGTTGAACTGCCGCGATAACCGGTTAAATATATCATAGAGGTTAAGAATTGAGGTACACCCTCATCGAGGCATAAGGGGTACAGTTCCGGAGTGCTTTGCATCAGAACTACTGAGAAGTGGGAGAAGTCATTTATGAAGATTATAGGCGGAGCAATGCTTGTCTTACTGGCAGGGATATTGGCGTTGGGATGGAGAACGGGTGAGGCCGCCCAAAACCAGAGTCCCCAGACGCAAAGCGACCGCGAGCCGGTGGTTGTAGAGCTTTTTACTTCGGAGGGGTGTTCCAGCTGTCCGCCAGCCGATGATTTTCTGGCGCAACTGGACGCCCGGCAGACTTTGGGTGCTGCCGAGGTTATTGCGCTGGAGGAGCACGTAGATTACTGGGACCAGCAGGGCTGGAAGGACCCATTTTCCTCCTCTGCGTGGACGACGAGGCAATACGAGTATTCCGGTTCGCTTCACAACGGCAATCCGTACACTCCGGAAATGGTGATAGACGGAACAGCGGGATTTGTGGGTGGCCGGGAAGCGACGGCTCGCAAGGAAATCGAGAAGGCGGCGGGAATTAGAAAAACGAGAGTCGAGATCAGCAAAGTTTCTCCGGTGCAGAACAAATCCGTCGCATTTAAAGTAAGCGTTGAGAAACTCGTAAGCCCCTCGCCAAAAGACACGCAGGAAGTGATTCTTGCGATTACCGAAAGCGGGTTGCATTCCGCCGTGGGCGCCGGAGAAAACAGCGGCAAAAAGTTGCACCACTCGCCGGTGCTCAGGGAATTGAAAGTGATCGGCACGATGGGGAAGAATGCCGGGGATGAGTTCACGGGGCAGGTCACCAGGAAGCTTGATTCCAAATGGGACGTGCAAAATCTGCGGGCCATCGCGTTCGTTCAAGAAAAGAAGAGCCGGCGCATACTCGGAGCGGCGCAAATTCGCTTGACGCAGTGAAAAAGTGCGGGGTCCCAAAGCAAGACGAGACCGACAACAATTTGGACGTTTCCACAGAGGCGCGCACGACCGCCGTGCCGTGTGCTACCTTGAATCCGCATCCAGGAGCAAGGATTCCATTCCAACGGTTGCTTAGGGCACTTGCCCGTTCGCACCCCTGCTTACGGGCCGCCTTGCCGAGCGTCAGAGCATGAAGTGCCCGGTGCGGGTTTTGTTGGAGCGATGAATGGACGACGATTCCCTTGGCAGGCCGCCTGAGGCAGATAGAGAAATAAATTCGCCGGCAAACAGATTTCACTTCAGGCTATTTCTGAACGAGACGGGGCTGCGTGCGGGCTGGAGGCTCCTGATCTACGCAGCCATTTTCTTCTTATTCTGGAGCACTTCCATCTATCTGCTTGGCCAACTCTTGCGGCCGATTCGCGGTATTTTTTCCCCCAGTTTTCAGTTTTTCGGCGAGTTGGTGAGTTTCCTTGCGGCATTTTTGGCAGCATGGATCATGTCGCAACTCGAGGAGCGGCCCGCAGGCACCTACGGACTGCCTGCGTCAGGCGCATTCGGGAAACTGTTTTGGCAAGGGTGTCTTTTCGGCTTCAGCGAGATTTTCATTTTGATTGGGTTTATTGCGGCTTTCGGTGGCTATTCCTTCGGAAGTCTCTCCGAACACGGGATCGCCATCGCGAAATGGGCACTGTTCTGGGGCGCTTTTTTCGTGGTAGTCGGACTGTTCGAAGAATTTTTCTTTCGCGGATATGCGCTCCATACTTTGGCCCAAGGCATCGGTTTCTGGCCTGCCGCGATAGTTCTCTCTGTTTCCTTTGGAGCCGTGCACTTACAGAATTCCGGCGAGGGCTGGATAGGCGTGGCAAGCGTAGCGTTCGTGGGTATGTTCTGGAGTTTCACGCTGAAACGAACGGGAAGTCTGTGGTTCGCGCTCGGGATGCATGCAGCTTTCGATTTTGGGGAGACATTTCTCTTTTCCGTTCCGGACAGCGGGATGATTTTTCCGGGCCATCTTTCGAACGCGACCTTGCATGGGCCGAAGTGGCTTACGGGAGGCTCGCCTGGACCTGAAGCGAGCATTTTCGATTTTCTGATTCTTGGTATTTTTTTCTTCGTCGTTCACCGATGGTATCCCGCAAGGAAAGAGCAGATAAGAAGCATCGCAGCGAGCTGAAGTCTTCAGTGCACGAGGTCCGAAGCATATACGAGGCGGACGCCGCGTTGTTCCGCATGTGGCAGAACTTCACTAAGGGCTTTCAGCGTCGCGGGGCGCGGATGTCCGATGGCGATGGCTTCTCCCTTTACCTTCGCCTGGCGAAGAGCCAGGTCAAGCTGTTTGCGCACAGCGGAGACTTCGTCGACGTCGTCAAGAAAGGGGACATTCCGGAAAGCGGAGCGTACCCCCTGGCGCTGAGCGGCGTCATAAGCGACCGTCGCGACGGTGGTTCTGCTATCAACGTAGAAGAGATTCCATGCTTGAAGTACAGGCATCAACTCTCCCATGAGAGCGGGATCGGCGGTGGCTTCCGATCCTTGATGATTGTTGACGCCGGCGGCATTGGGAACGCTCCGCATCATCTGTTCGAACAGCAGAGGAATACTGTCCGCCGACATTCCTGGATGGAGTTCCTGCGCTTCGGGAGTTTCATTTCCAACGGACTGCATAGGAAGATGCAGCATAACTTCGAAGCCGCGGCGATGAGCCTCCTCGGCGATGTCGATGGAATGCGTGTGATCAGGCAGGACGGAGATGGTCAAAGGAAAAGGCAGGGCAAATATAGCATTGCCAACAGCTCGATCGTTGCCTAAATCGTCGAGAATGATGGCCAGGCGCGCCTCGACGTTCTGACGGCCGGCCCGGGGAGAGGAGGGAGAAGACGCGCGTGCCGGCAGAGGGGCGATGATATGGACAGAATTTGTGATTACGCCCGCGCTGCGATAATCGAGCCGCAGCAGCGCTCCGGCGTTGGTTTCTGCGTCGCGCGTCAGATGATTCGAAGTGGCGATGGAGTCGAGCGATTGAATCAGGCGAGTGACGGATTCGCGCCGGGATTGTTCGGACGCAGCCGCAGGCAGAGCGACAAAAAGCTGGTCAGCGCGGCCAGCGTGAGTGCCATCGAACTGGAGGCGAGCGGCGATATCCCCAGGTTTTTTTTCAAAGCGCGCCGAGGCGTGCATCATTTCGCGAGTGATGGCGTGGACTCGGCTGGGGGAGAGACGTTTTTGCTGCTCACTCTTGCAGCCCGCAAAGAGCAGGGCTACTACAAAGAGGAATACGAATGGAGTTGCGGAACGAACCCGGCCGCGCCAGTCGTGTTGGAGCGAAGAAAACTGATTTGTTGTTCCGCGGTGAACGGCCACGGAACGCTAGGCGGCTTTTTTCTGCGGCGTCTTCAGGAGGTCGAGGGCTTTGCGGAAGATGGGATCTTCGGGCGAAAGCGGCCGAGGCGGAACAGGTTCTTTCTGCGCATCGGCAGCGCCGCTGTCATCATCGCCGGAATCAGCGTCGTCATCGGCGGAGGCACGCACCACTTCGGAGGGCAACACGCCTTCCTCGAGAATGGACTTCCCGTCCGCATTGTAATAATTGGCGACTGTGAGGAAGAGCGCCGAACCGTCATCGAGCGTGATCAGTTTTTGCTCCGAGGCAAGTCCGAACGAGCGCTCGCCGACAACATCACCGCGATGATTCGCAACCATCGCAGAAGCCAGTACTTCCGCGGCGCCAGAAGTCGTTGGATCGATCAGCACAGAAACCGGGCCTTTCCAGACCAATTTGCCCGGGTCAGCAGAGAAGACCTGCGCGGAGACCGTCTGGCCTCGCAGCGTCGACAAGGTCCCCGAAGGAACAAAAAGTCTTGCAACTGCAATTGCTTCCGAGACCGGCCCCCGTCCGCAATTGCGGACATCCAGGATCACTTTGTGGATGCCCTGTTTTTCTGCGTCCAGCAAGCGGGAGCGAATTTCGTCGGCGCGTCCGGGATCGAGCGAGGGCAAGCGCAGGGCCAGAATGTCCGGTTCAACCTTAGTGCTGACAATCTTCGCGGAGCCGAGCTTCTCGCGCACAATGTCCACTGCATCCGGGTCAGCCTTGCCGCGGCGGATAACCCCTACTTTTACTCCCGTGCCCGGCTGGCCGTGCAGAAAATTCATGGCCTGGCCAACAGACATATCGCGCGTAGTAAAGCCCGCAATGGATTCCAAAATATCGCCGCTGTGAATACCAGCCTTGTCGCCAGGACTGTCCGGCAGGACAGAAACCACAATGATATAGCCGAAGCGCTTGCTGAGCGTAAGGCCCGCGTCGCCGCTCACATTAGACGCGGCTTTCTGCTTGTATTCCGTGTATTCGCGCGGCGTGAGATAGCTGGACTGCGCGTCGAGAGATTCGAGCAGCCCATGGAGTGATCCGGTGGTCACCAAATGCAGATTCGGCTCATCGACATAGTCTTGCTGGACCTTCTGAAGCACTTCACTGTAAACCGTGAGCGACTTGTACGCTTTGTCGTCCGGCGTGCGGCCCAGGACGTGCCCCAAGCCGGCGTAGCAAAAGATAACGACCGAAACGCAAAGAAGTCCGATACGAGCCGCTCGATTCATGCCTCACCTGTGCCCTTCTACAATTAACGCGAAGCCCTGTGCGAAAACAGAGGACTAATTATAGCACCCACAGCAGTTGGGACGCGCCGGGAATGAGAAAGGAAGCCTGAGAATTACGAGGTCTCCGTAGAGGTGAACAGGGGATGGTTGGGCGTAAGACACGCCGAAGAGACAAAATGATGTATGTTTGACACACCAAGATAAAGATTGGCTCGTTATGTTCCTATAAGTTACTGAAAAATATGGACAAGCAAGTGAAACCCTGGCCAGCAACATGCTATCTTATGATACAGGGGAAATGTTTCAATCCACCATAGCAAGAGAGGCGTCTTCTGAAGGTGTGGGTCTACACACCGGAATGTTTGGACACATCCGCCTGCTCCCTGCGCCCGCCGATACCGGGATCGTTTTCCGGCGCAAGGACCTGGACAACTTCCCCATTGAAGCGCAAGGCCACAACGTGGAGCGCGTAAGCTACGCGACGAGCTTAATGAAGCAAGGCGTCTGGCTTTCCACGACCGAGCATCTCCTCGCGGCGATTTATTCCTGCGGCATAGACAACGTTTATATCGATATCGATTCGATCGAGATTCCCATTCTAGACGGCTCCGCCGAACCTTTCATGCAAATGCTCGAACATGCCGGCGTTCGCAAACTCCGCCGCAAGCGCCGGTACCTAAAGGTGCTGAAGCCATTGGAGGTTGAAGAGGGCGATCGACGGATCGGAATTTATCCCGCCGACGAATTTCGCGTGCGCTGCTACGTCGATTTCCAGCATCCTCTCGTGGGCCAGCAAGAAATTGAGATGGTGGTTAGCCCGGAGACATTCCGGCATCTCCTCGCGCGTGCCCGTACATTTTGTTTCGAGAGGGACATTGAGCCTCTCCGCTCGATGGGGCTGATTCGGGGCGGGTCGCTGGAAAACGCCATTGTGTTGACGAATGACGGCGTGATGAACGGGCCGCTGCGCTTTCCCGACGAATTTGGCCGGCACAAAGCGCTGGATTTGATTGGCGATTTGGCGTTGGTGGGTTTGCCTCTGCTGGCGCGCGTGGAAGCCCACAAGGCGGGTCATGCACTGCACACACAGCTTGTCAGCCAGTTGCTTGCCGACCCCTCGCTTTGGACCATCACGACAGCAGAAACAGCGCCGGCGGAGCGCGAGGTTCGACTGACCACGCTTTCCCCTGCAGCCGCTACTGATTAGGCATTGACACCCTCCCCCATATCACTGGATTGCGAAATCCCTCGTGCTCCCGCAGAATGGGCTGGAAACCATGTCCAACCATGATCTAGCCATTGTCATTCTTGCAGCTGGAAAAGGCACGAGACTGAAATCAAGCTTCGCAAAGGTGTTGCACCGCGCCGGCGGGCGCACGCTCATCGAACACGTCGTCCGTGCGTGCGCGCCATTGGGCGCGAGGCAAACGGTTGTCGTTGTGGGACACCAGGCGGAGCAGGTAACGGCGGTGGTTGAGCCGTTTGAAGCAGAGTCTGTGCTGCAGCAGCCGCAGCACGGCACTGGACACGCGATGCAGGTCGCGCGCCGCGCTCTGGGAAGAGCGAAGTTTGCTGTCGTCTTGCCGGGCGACGCACCTCTGGTCCGTACGGAAACGCTCAAGGCGCTTGTTGCCGCGCATCGTGCCCGAAACGCCGCGGCCACCATCTTGACCGCCGTGCTCGCCGATCCGTCGGGCTACGGCCGCATTTTGCGAAAGTCCGAATCAGCCGTCGGCGCCATCGTTGAAGAATCGCAGCTCACGGAAGAGCAGCGCGAGCTGAATGAGATCAACTCAGCAATCTATTGCTTCACGCTGGAAAAGCTTTGGCCGGCACTGGCTCATGTAAAGCCGAACAACAAGCATCGCGAGCTGTATCTCACGGACACGATTGCCGTTATGACCGCTGGAGGCGAAACGGTGCTTGCGGAAGTCGCCGCCGATTCGCGCGAAATCCTGGGATGTAACACCCGCGCCGACCTGGCGGAAGTGGATCGCGTTTTTCGGGAGCGGAAGCGCGCGGCGCTGATGGATGCGGGCGTGACGATTCAATTGCCGGAGACGGTGCTGATCGATCCGGAGGTCATGGCCGGCGAAGATACTGTGATTGAGCCGGGCGTGCAGCTTCTCGGCAAGACGAAAATCGGGGCGCGGTGCACGATTCGAAGCGGCAGCGTGCTGACCGACGCGCTCCTCGGCGATGACGTGACGGTCGAGCCGCATTGCGTCGTCGCGCAGAGCCGCTTGGATGATCGCGTGATCATCGGACCGTTTGCGCGATTGAGGCCGGACAATCATTTAAAGGCCGGAGCCCGGGTCGGCAATTTCGTCGAGCTGAAAAAAAGCACCATCGGGGAAGGCACGAAAGCAATGCACCTGACGTATTTGGGCGATACGAAAATCGGCGCAAAGTCGAATATCGGCGCGGGCACCATCACCTGCAATTACGATGGCTTTCATAAGTATCCGACGTCCATCGGCAATAAGGTGTTTATTGGAAGCGACAGCGCGCTGGTCGCGCCTGTGCGCGTCGGCGATGGCGCGTATGTTGCTGCCGGTTCGACGATCACTGAAAATGTTCCAGCCGATGCGCTAGCGATTGCACGCGGCCGCCAAGCGAACAAGCCGGGCTGGGCCTCCAAGAAACGGCGCGAGTTGGCCGCTGCGGAAAATCCCAGGAAAGCCAATCGCCCGCGAAAGAAAGCAAAATCTCGGCGGTCCTCGAAAAAACGCCGATAAGCGTTGGCCCCTGCCCTCTAGCAAATCGGGGCCTCACCCACATCCACCATCCTGAATCGTGTAGGAGCTCCCGACTACGCCGCGAACATTGAATACAAATGCGGCGGGTGTTATCGTCCCCCGTGCGTGAGGCGAAAGGAGCAAGCGTGTGGGCAATTGGGTGAACTGGCTGCTCATCATTGGCGGCATCGTGTGCGTGATCATCGAGCTTGCGCTTGGTGCGTTCACGGGGTTTGACTTGGCGCTTGTGGGCGGTTCGCTGGCAGCCGGCGGCGCGATCGGATTTCTTGCGGGCTCCGCAAACATCGGCATGATTGCCGCCGGCTCTCTGGCGCTTATTTATTTCGCTGTGTTTCGGAGCTGGTTAAAGACGAAACTGAATGTCCGTGAACAGCCCTCGAATGTGGATGCAGTTATGGGGAAGACTGGGGTCGTGACAAAGCGGATCGAACCGCGTGGCGCGGGCCTTGTCAAAGTTGGGTCGGAAGAATGGCGCGCGGAGCTCGCACAAGGCGATGAGGCCGTGCGCGAGGTCGGCGCGGTCATCACGGTAAGCTCTGTGGAAGGCGTGACTCTCAAAGTGAGGTGAAGGCAAATGGACACCGGAATCCTGTTCGGGTTTTTTCTCGTTGTCGTCCTGATATTTTGCCTGGTGACGGTCGCCAAGGCGGCGCGCACCGTGAAGCAGTACGAAAAAGGTTTGATTACACGGCTTGGCAAATACCACGCCATGGCGCCGTCCGGACTCACCTTTATCGTGCCGTTCATCGACGACATCGTGCGCGTGGACATGCGCGAGCAGGTAATCACGGTGCCCCCGCAGAAGCTCATTACGAAGGACAACGTGACGGTCGAAGTGGACGCCGTGGTCTATTACAAGGTGATTGATCCGGTGAAGTCGCAATACGAAGTGCAGGATTTCGGATATGCGTGCACCACCCTGGCGCAAACAAATTTGCGCAATCTGATTGGCGACCGCACGCTCGACGAGACACTCGTCGCCCGCGACATGATCAACACGAATCTCCGCCAGGTGCTGGATGAAGCTACTAATGGCTGGGGCGTGAAAGTCACTCGCGTCGAAGTTCAGAAGATCGAGCCGCCGCGGGACATCACGGACGCCATGTCGCGCCAGATGAAGGCAGAACGCGAGAAGCGCGCCGCCGTTCTCGAAGCGGAGGGCATCAAGCAGAGCCAGATATTGCAGGCTGAGGGCAAGAAGCAGTCGGAAATCTTGAAGGCCGAAGGTGACGCCCAGGCGCGCATCACTCGTGCGAATGCGGAAGCTGAAGCGATTAAACTTGTATCCACTGCTGCCGAAACTTACTTCAAGGAACGGGCCGAAACGATGCGCCGCCTCGAGGTGCTCAACAACACGCTTGCGCAAAACACGAAATACATCGTCCCGTCGAATTCCAGCCTGGTCAACGTTCTCGGCCTCGATAGTGCTGTCCAGTCGCTGCCTAAGCCTGTTTCGGACGCGCCCGCGCAGCCACCTTCCCCGACTTCCGGGCGCTCGGTATAGCTGGTGCTTTCTGATGTATGCGCTTTTCTCGCCTCGCCGTTTCCATGGCGCTCTTTTCCTGATCTTCGTTCTTCCCTTTCGCCTTCAATTTGAAGTCGCCGGGCTGTGCTAAAATGGGAGTTCCCCGAATGCCATACGGAGCCAACACGCAATGAAATTCGGAGTCGTCGTTTTTCCCGGGTCCAATTGCGATCACGACGCGTTCTACGCCGTCGGCAATGTCCTGCACAAACCCGTTGAATTCATCTGGCACCAATCGCGTGACCTCGCCCATTGCGACGCGATCATCCTGCCCGGCGGCTTCGCGTTTGGCGATTATCTGAGGACCGGAGCGATCGCGCGCTTTTCTCCCGTGATGAAGTCGGTTGAAAAATTCGCCAACAGCGGCGGCATGGTTCTCGGAATCTGCAACGGCTTTCAGATTTTGCTCGAAGCGGGGTTGCTTCCCGGCGCGATGATGCGCAATAGCGGCCTGCGTTTTATTTGCCGCCACGTCCACATCCGCGTGGAGCAAACCGACACGCCGTTTACGAACGCCGCGACGAAGGGTCAAATCTTGAAGATTCCCATCGCACATTCGGACGGCAACTACAATTGCGACGAGGCAACACTCGCGGAGTTGGAGAGAAACCGCCAAGTCATTTTCCGCTATACGACTCCGGCCGGATCGGAGGACGCCGCTGGCAATCCCAACGGTTCGATGAACAACATTGCAGGCATCTGCAACCGCGAGCGCAACGTTGCCGGCCTCATGCCCCATCCCGAGCGAGCCGTCGAATCCGTTCTCGGTTCCGCCGACGGATTGATCATTTTCGAGTCCATGATCGAAGCCCTCGTCGGCGCTGCAAAGGCTACGGCGTGAAGCTGACCGCAGTTCTGCGCAGGAAATTTAATCGGTGCTCAACTTTGCCTCGCTTTGAGCAATGCGATGACTGAAGAACTCCCTGACCTGCGGTACGAGGAATTCGTTCGCGCACGGAACTTGCACTGGCATGGCGAAGCAAAGAAGCTGGGGCCAAATGTGGTCATCTCAAAGTTCGATGAAGTGCCGCGCGGAAATGACGACAGCAATTTTATGCTTTATGCGCCAGGCCCGGACGGCATTTTCGCCGTGTTTGAGGATTCGGCCGAATCCGGCTGGTTTTATCTCTACGGCGCGAAGCAACGAGCGATCATGAAGTGCACTCATATCTACAATCGCGCGAATGTTGCTGTTGATGAGGATGTGGTGGACATTGGCTGGGCCGCGGACGGTTCCGCTTGCGGACTCGCCGTCTGGGGCGAATTTCGCGCGTTTCTCGGAGTCTCTGAGAATCTGGAAATGCGTAAACCGGTTATGAACGCCGAGGAAGACGGTATTCCTGCCAGCGATTGGCCAAACGGTTTTGATCGCTATCTCGAGAAAAAAATCAACTGAAGGACCACGAATCGCACAAATGGCTACCGCTAGCGCCGAAATCAAAGTGACTCCGGAAATCGCCGCCGAACACGGCGTAACGCGCGACGAGTACGTGCGCATCCAGCAAATTCTCGGCCGCGATCCCAACATCACCGAACTCGGTATTTTCAGCGTGATGTGGAGCGAGCACTGCTCCTATAAATCGAGCAAAGTGCACCTGAAGCGCCTGCCCACCCGCGGCAAACTCGTGGTGCAAGGTCCGGGCGAAAACGCCGGCGTCGTGGACATCGGCGATGGCCTCGTCGCCGCGTTCAAAATCGAATCGCACAATCATCCGAGCTACGTCGAACCCTTTCAGGGCGCGACAACGGGCGTCGGCGGCATCCTGCGAGATATTTTTACGATGGGGGCGCGTCCGATCGCCGTCCTCGATTCGCTCCGCTTCGGCGAGATCACTCCTGGTAAAGGCACTAGCGAAGGAGACGCTGCCAAGAATCGTCGCATTTTAGATGGCGTGATTCGCGGCATCGCGCATTACGGAAATTGTTTCGGCGTCCCGACTATCGGCGGCGAAGTCGGTTTCGAGCCTTGCTATTCGCAAAATCCGCTGGTCAACGCGCTGGCCCTCGGCATCGCTCGCAAAGAAGAAATCTTTCTCGCAAAAGCCAAGGGCATCGGAAATCCCGTCATCTATGTGGGAGCGAAAACTGGCCGCGACGGCATTCATGGCGCATCGCTGCTAGCTTCGGCGGAATTCACCGAGGAATCCAAGCAGAAGCGACCGAACGTGCAAGTCGGCGACCCGTTCATGGAAAAACTGCTGCTCGAAGCCTGCCTCGAAGCCATGCAGACGGGAGCAGTCGTGGCTATCCAAGACATGGGCGCCGCCGGGCTTACCTGTTCGACGATGGAAATGGCCTCGCGAGGCGGCACCGGCATTGAAATCGATCTCGCCAAGGTTCCTCAGCGCGAAACCGGCATGACGCCTTACGAAATCATGCTCAGCGAATCGCAGGAGCGCATGCTGCTTGTTGCGGAAAAAGGCCGCGAGCACGAAGTCCTCGACGTCTTCAAAAAGTGGGGCCTCGATGCGGTCGTTGTCGGCACCGTCACTGACGGCGGCATCGCGAAAGTTTTGAATCATGGCCAGGTTGCCGCCGAAATTCCCGCGCATCCGCTCGCCGAAGAAGGTCCGGTTTACCGCCGCACCATCGCGCAGCCGCCCCTCCGCCACGAAACCGCGGCCGATTGGTTTTCGTTCTCGCCCGATGGCACCAATCTCAACGCGAATTTTGCAAAACTTCTGGCTTCGCCGGCCATTGCTTCGAAGCGTTGGATCACCGAACAGTACGACACGAGCGTGCGCACCAACACGCTCGCAGGCCCTGGCGCGAGTGACGCCGCAGTCGTGCGCCTCAAGGATCCACAAACAGGAATCGTAAAGCGCGCCTTGGCTCTGGCAACGGACGGCAACGGCCGCTGGTGCCAGTTGAATCCGCGTGTTGGAGCCATGCACGCCGTCGCCGAAGCCGCGCGCAACGTAGCCGCCTCCGGCGCGCGCCCCATCGCCGCCACGAATTGCCTCAATTTCGGCAGCCCGGAAAAACCGGATGTCATGTGGCAATTCAGCGAGGCCATTGACGGTCTCACGGTGGCCTGCAACGAACTCGGCACGCCCATCACTGGCGGAAACGTCAGCTTCTACAATGAGACGCTAGGCAAATCCATTTACCCGACGCCGGTCATCGGCATCCTAGGCGTTCTCGAGGACGCTACGCGCGTTCTGAAGATTGCGTTTCGTGCCGATGGCGACGCTATCGTCCTCCTGGACGGAGAAAGTTCGCCTGAAGCGACAAGCGCAGGGGCACGATATATCGTGCCCCTGGATGAGGCGGCGCGCGAATTTTCCTCCTCCGAATACTCCAAAACCATCGCGAAGATCGTTTCCGGCGAGCCCCCAGCCATAGATCTCGTCGCCGAAAAGCGCCTGATCGATTGCCTGGTTGCTCTCGCTTCTGAAGGCTCCGTTCAATCCGCCCACGACATCTCTGACGGAGGCATCGCCGTGACCTTGGCCGAATCCTGCTTTGCCACCGATGGTTTGGGCGCGCGCGTTGCTCTGGAAGAGGACGGCTCGGCGGAGTTTGCCCTCTTCGGCGAACGCGGTGCTCGGTGTGTCGTATCAGTCTCACCGACAAAGCTTGCCGCCGTTCTCGCAACTGCGAGACAATACGGTGTAGCGGCGAGCGAGATCGGCACAGTGCATCTTGGCAGCGCGCTCCGCATCGAATATAAGGGGAGCGCAGTCGTCGATTCCCCCCTCGACGGTCTGCGCAGTGTTTGGGCCAGTTCGCTGGAAAGAGAAATTCTAGGAAAGTAAGATTTGAGCAAATTGCGCCATATTACAGTCGTCGCCGTGTTCGGGCTGACAGGCATATCCTTTATGCTCGACGCTCTTCGGGTTTATCCGCGCTTGAACACGATCAGCGGGCCATACTTCAATACGCAGCTGGACATCCTCGAGGGAATTGCTTTTCTTATTGCCGCCTTCGGCCTATATCGTTTCGACCTCAGATCACGCTACTTTGCCATGTTTCTGGCGGCGTTTAGCCTTCTGGTAGGAGCGCTCGCGCTTTTATTTGTTCCCGGAGTCGTCACGTTATTGTGGACCGCTGCCTGGCTTCTGGTTTTGTGGTGGCTGCTTTCGCCGTCGGTTC
Organism: Candidatus Acidiferrum sp.; assembly: GCA_041486245.1. Taxonomy (GTDB): domain Bacteria; phylum Acidobacteriota; class Terriglobia; order Acidiferrales; family UBA7541; genus Acidiferrum. Next base: position 706 of record JBGPLB010000074.1, on the reverse strand, counting down.
AAAATCGATTCGTTGCCGCCACCGCGCGTTCGAGGACTGCATAGATGGGCTTCGAGCATCAAGCCGAATTTCTCGACGATCACTTCCACGACGAGTGTGGTGTGTTTGGAGTCTTCGGCCATCCCGAAGCCGCGAATCTAACCTACCTTGGCCTCTACGCGCTTCAGCATCGCGGCCAGGAATCCGCCGGGATCGTTTCGAGCGACGGCACCGAACTTTATCTCCATCGGGCCATGGGCGAAGTCGAGGAAATTTTTCAGCCCACCGTTCTTGCCGAGCTCCCGGGAAGTCTGGCCATAGGCCACACGCGTTATTCCACCGCCGGTGACAAGGCACTCCTGAACGCCCAGCCCATCATGATCGACTGCAACAAGGGCAAAGTCGCGCTGGGCCACAACGGCAATCTCACCAACGCCGCGGAATGGCGCCGCAAACTCGAGCATCGCGGCTCGATTTTCCAAACCAACAGCGACACCGAAGTAATTGTCCATCTCATCGCTCGGTCGCAAGCCCGCAATCTTTCCGGTTCAATTGGCGACGCTCTCAATCAAGTCGAAGGCGCGTACTCGCTGCTCGTTCTGACGCAAGACGAACTTTACGCCGTCCGCGATCCTCGCGGCTTCCGCCCGCTCGTGCTCGGCAGGCTGCCTCTGCCCACCGGCGGTGAAGCCTGGCTGGTCGCTTCAGAAACCTGCGCGTTCGATTT
>JBGPLB010000073.1:0-21629 GCA_041486245.1 Candidatus Acidiferrum sp. | reverse complement strand
CGCATCGGACGTATGGAAAAAAACTTGTGCCGGCAGGGTTCACACCGCAGCGCCGGCACTCCGAAGATTCGCCCGAAGATGGACGCCACACCCGGCACATGCTCCGGGGAGATGCGCTGCAATTCGAAGTTGCCGCAAATCCTGCACTGCGCATAAATGATGTTGCGAAGCCGTGACGGCCGCGCGCGAAACCGTCCTTCACAGCCCTGGCAGCGCCACGGCAGAATGCCCGCAAAGCTGAGCAGATAGTCCGGGACGGTCCGGCGTCGGGAGCGCCGGATTTTCGAGGTGTGACAAGCGGGACAGATCAGTTTGGCTGTTCCGATCGGACGATCTCCCAGCAGAAGAATATGTGAAGAATCCGGCTATCGGCAAGAGGCAGTCTCCTCTTCGTCACGGTACAATAACGCCGAGGAACCTCCATGCCTGACTACACCAGCGAACACGCCCGCGCCGGCATCCGCGCGAAATTGCCAAAACTCGAGACCTGGCCGAATCAGTTCCCCGGCTACGTGATCACCATACGCTTTCCTGAATATTCCTCGGTCTGCCCCAAAACTGGCCTGCCCGACTACGGCACCATCACCATCCAATACATGCCGCGCAAGGAATGTCTTGAACTCAAGGCCCTCAAAATGTATCTTCTCGCCTACCGCGATCTTGGCATTTTCTACGAAAACGCCGTGAACAAAATTCTTCGTGATATCGTCGAAGCAGTTCGTCCCGAGTGGTGTGTGGTGCGCGGCGAGTTTACGCCCCGCGGCGGCTTGACCACTTCGATCTTCGCGCGCTGGCCGCAGATCTCCGCAATCCGTAAATCGAGAGGCAAAGCTCACGCCCGGTAAAGCAGGTCGTGCTGACCATACCTAGACAAGGCGGGAATTGCGGGAGATAATTCCACAGGCATCCAGAGCCCGTGCTGGAGCCATGACCGAGGAGGGGGAATGAGCATTTCTCCAAATGTGCCGAGCCCGGAAGAGTCCTATCGCTACGAATCCACTGGGACGCCGCGCTGGATCGCCGTGCTATTTGTCGTTCTTTTTGTCGTCCTTGCCGCGTTTGGCTATGTGGGTTACTCCGGAATTTCCCGGCTCGAGCAAAACCTTGCCAAAGAGCAGGACCAGAGCAAAGTATTGACCGCGCAGCTCGAGCAAGCGAATTCGCGTCTCGCCGATTTGAAAGGCCACATCGAAGTTACAGAACAAAAGATGGGCATGACCGTCTCGGAGCTGGCGCAAGCCAAGAGCCGCGCCGAATCCATCCGCAAGGAACAGGTTGCATCAGACCAAAAGCTGACCGCGCAATTGTCTCAGGTCAAAAAGGAAAGCCAGGAACAGATTGGGGCCGTAGCCACCGAAGTCGGCGGCGCGAAAAAAGATATCGAAGCCACGAAATCTGATCTCGAAGCCACCAAGGGAAAACTCGAGCGCGCCACCGGCGACATGGGAGTCATGAGCGGTCTCATTGCCCGCAACCACGACGATCTCGAGGATTTAAAGCGCCGCGGCGACCGTAACTATTACGAATTCACTCTCACGAAATCGAAGAACGGGCAAAAAGTAGGACCGACCCAGCTCACTCTCAATAAGACCGATCCCAAAAAGTCCAAGTACACTCTGACTGTACTCGTAGACGACCGCACCATCGAAAAGAAGGACAAGACTGCTGGCGAGCCCGTGCAGTTTTATGTCAAAGGAGCATCTCGAATGTCTCCTTTCGAAATCGTGGTTTTCGACGTGAGTAAAAACCAGGCCACTGGCTACCTGTCTACTCCGAAGGACGCTGGCGCAACCGCCGCTCCGGCAGCCGCTGCCCCAGCGGCAACGCCCACGGCGGCTCCGACCAAGCCTTAGCCTTACCTTTGCCTCTGCCTCGATTGAAATCGTAAGCCCTGTTCCGCTTTCTGGAAACATTCTGCGGGACAGGGCTTCTGTCTTTTCGCTCCCCGGTCTACCATGCAATTTCGGACCATGCTTCTCTCCAATCGATGGCGTGCGGCTCTTTCTCTCTCTTTCACTTTCTCGCTTGTCCCGGCCGCTCTTCCTCAGCAAACGGCTCAGACCTCTCCCGACATTCATGTCAGCGTAGACCGCGTAAACGTAGGCGTTGTCGTCACCGACTCTCACGGTCAGTTCGTCGAAGGCCTCAACCGCAAGGACTTCCATATTTTCGACGACGGCACCGAGCAGCCCATCACCGATTTCCTAAGCGTGGACGGGCCTGCCCAGGTCCTTCTCCTCATCGAAGCCGGCCCAGCCGTTTACCTCCTCCAAGGCGCCCACCTTCGGGCGGTCCACGCACTTCTGGCGGGCCTCGCTCCGAGCGACCGTGTCGCCATCGCTCGCTACAATGAAGCCGCCGAACCTATCCTTAATTTCACGCCAGACAAACCAGTCGCAGAAGGCGCGCTGGACCAGTTGCGCTTTAATCTCGGCTTCGGACAGTTGAACCTCGCCTCCAGCCTCACCACCGCGCTCGATTGGCTGGGGCGCGTTCCCGGCAAGAAATCGCTTGTCTTGCTCTCCACTGGCATTGACAGCTCACCCCCAACTGCCGTCCAAAACCTGCTGGCCGGCCTGAAATCTGCCGACGTGCGCGTCCTAGCCGTTTCGCTTGGCAGCGAACTGCGCGGTCCCCAGCCCGCAGAAAAGAATCGCTCTAAGAAAGTTCCCGCTACACCTGAGAAAACGCAAGCCGTCAACGAGGCCTTGTCCCAAGCCGATGAGGAGCTAAAGGCCATTGCGCAGGCCAATGGAGGCCGTGCCTATTTCCCCGTTACTAGCAAGGATTTTGCCGAAGTTTTTGCGCAAATCGCTCAACTCGTCCGTCACGAATACAATCTCGGTTTCGTCCCGCCCGCGCATGACGGAAAAATCCATTCCATCGACGTTCGTGTGACGGACTCTCTGCCCTCGAGTTCCTCGAGCGCCCCATCAGATGCCCCGCCCACTTCAGCTTTTCGAGTCGACCATAGGCAAGCCTACGTGGCCCCTCCACCCGAGCATCCGTAATAAATAATTTCGTCGGTGTTTTCGTTCCGTGAGGAATTTTCTGGGGTTTGGAAATCCTGAGGAATTGCTATTCGAACTCTTTCAGCGTCTTCGCCATCTCCGTCAATTTCTCATTCATCAATCCAAAAACCGTGCCCGCCTCAAACGTGCCATCTCCATTGCGCCAGCCCGCCGCAGACTTTGTCAAAACCTCAATCCCCTGCTCCACTCTTCCCACCGGCCAGATATGGAACTTCCCCGCCGCCACCGCGTCCATCACGTCTTCCCGCAGCATCAAGTCCTCGACGTTGGACTCCGGCATCAGCACGCCTTGTGTCCCCGTCAATCCCTTTATGCGGCACACGTCGAAAAACCCCTCGATCTTCTCGTTGATGCCGCCAATCGCCTGAATATCTCCCTGCTGGTTCATCGATCCCGTCACCGCGATATCCTGCCGCAAGGGAATTCCGGAAAGCGCCGATGCCAGCGCATAAATCTCCGTCGAGCTCGCGCTGTCTCCATCCACTCCCGAATAGGATTGTTCGAAGCAAATGCTCGCTGCGAGCGATAATGGTTTGTCCTGCGCAAACAGGCTCCGCAAATATCCCGCAATAATATGTACGCCTTTGTCGTGAAACCGCCCGCTCAAGTTTGATTCACGCTCGATGTTGATAATTCCCGCTTTGCCCAACGCCGCGGAAGCCGTAATGCGAACCGGCTTCCCGAAGGAATAACCGCCAATTTCCAGCACGCTCAGCCCGTTTACCTGCCCCACGCGCTCGCCCGTCACATCGACGAGCAGCGTTCCTTCTTCGATCATCTCGCGAATGCGCGTTTCAATCAGGTTGTGCCGCTCCATCTTCGAAGCCAGCGCGTCTCGCACATGAGCAGCGCGCACAACATTCTCTCCCGCCGCCGCCGCCGCGTAGTGCGCCTCGCGCGCCAGGTCCGCGATATCCACAAAACGCGCGGTGACTTTGTTTCGCCGCCCCGCCTTGCGAACCCCATACTCCAGCATCGCCGCGAACGCCCCGCGATCGAATGGGCAAAGTCCTTCCTTCTCGGACAGGGTGCGCAATCGCCCTGCATACTCGGCGATCACACCGTCGCTCATTGGCATCTCTTCGTCAAACTCCACCCGCACTTTGAAAATCTTCTGAAAATCCTCTTCGTACTCGTACAGCATCTCGTAGAGCTGCCGGTCCCCGATCAAAATCACCTTGACGTTGATCTCCACCGCTTCCGGTTTCAGCGCGCTTCCCCCGAACGGATAGAACATCTCGAGCGGTTGGATTTCCAGCCGGTTGTGATTCAGCGTTCGCTTTAGAGCGCGCCACACTCCAACCTCCGAGAGCGCTTCCAGCGAATACATAATTAAAAATCCGCCGTCCGCCCGCAGCAAGGAACCCCCGCGCAGGTCCATGAAGTCGCTCGTCCAGCCGCCTCGCGTGTCATAAGCCCGCTGGATCGTCCCAAACAAATTTGCGTACGTGGGTGTCGTCTCGAAAATTACCGGTGACTCCTCTTCGTCGCTGTGCGCCAAAATCACATTCACGCCATATAAACGGAACGGATCGCGCTCTGGCCCGTTCGCACCAGGCATTTTTAGGAGTCCATCGGGCGCCTCGCCCTCCTGTTCGCCTTCGCCTTCGCGCTCCTTGAAAGGATCGAGATTGTCCAGCAAGTGGTGCCGGACCTCTTCGAGATACTCCGCAACATTCGTCCCGGGATATTTCTCCTTCAGCTCTTCGATCACTCCATCCACGAGCACCGAGGCCGCTTCCTGTTCCAGATAGCTCAGCTCGCTGGCCAATTCCCGCGAAAGAGTCAGCGTCTTCCGGTAGACAACCGTAAACTCCTGCCGGAACTGCTCGTACTTTCTCTCAATATCTTCCGCCACGGGCGATTCGAGCTTTCCTTCGTGCACCATCTTCGAAATATCTTCGATCGGCACCATCTGCCCCTCGAGCACGGGAAAAATCTCCGGCAGCGCCACCGCCCCCACTTGCATGTGCCCCAGCGCAAACTGTTCCCGCGCGATTCGCCGCGTGAAATCATCCATCAACTCTTTCTCGCGCACGGTAAAGCGTTCGACGATTCGCCCCTTTTGCCTCTGGAAAGGCTCGCCTTCGAATACTTGCGGAATTCGCCGCCTTAGAAAATCAATTCCCGCTTGAATGTCTTTCTTAAAGGCGTTCGCCTGCCCCCGAGGCAATGAGAGCAGTCTCGGCCGGTCGGCAATCTTAAAATTGTTGACGTAGCAACGGTCCAGTGAGGGTTTTGTCGGCGGGTGCAAGTCCTCAATCATCTTGGCGATGGTCCCGCCGCGGCTCGTTCCTGCCAGCCCGCAAACAAACACGTTGTAACCTGGCGCCGATAATTCCACGCCCATCTTCAGCGCGCGCAGCGCGCGTTCTTGTCCGATGAACCCTTCGCGCAGTTCCGCCTGCGCCGTCGTTTCAAATGGTATGCGCGGCAGTTCGCAGCGCCACCGCAGCTTCGTCGGCGGCAGCTCTGTATGGGCCGGAGCGGTTTTTAGGTTATTGGAACTCATCCGAGCCGGGTACTCTAGCACACCCATGCGGCATCGACCGTAGTTTCCCCGGCGCCGTTTCCCAGCGTGAAAGCCTCGCTCCCGCTAGGACCGGGCGGCCTCTAGTAACGCGCAATCCTCTCTCTCGCTCTCCGGAATCCCGCGACGGCTCTCACGCGCTCTTCACTGCCAGTTCGTCGCGATGCTGCATATAAACACGAAACACACCCATCGCCGCCGCCACGATCGTCGGCCCTGCCACCAGCCCCAGCAGCCCGAACGCCTCCAAACCTCCCAGCACTCCTATGAACAGCAACAGCTCATTGAGCCGCGTCCGGTTCCGCAACAGCAGCGGCCGCACGATATTGTCCGCGACCGAAGATACGCCTCCGCAAATCGCCACTACCAGCAGAGCCTTCCCCCAATGTCCCGTGAACCCAAGCCAAAGCGCTACAGGCCCCCAAATCAGCGCCGAACCCACCACCGGCACAAGAGAAAAAAACGCGATCAGCACTCCCCAGAATACCGGAGTCGAAATCCCCGTGAGCGCAAACGACACGCCTCCCAGTACCCCCTGAATCGCCGCCACCAGCAAGCCTACCGCCACGCTCGCGAAGATAAGTTGCTTCGATTCTTCCACCATGTCTGTTTGGATGTTTTCATCAAACGGTAAAAGATGCCGCACTGCACGCACGATTGCCTCGCCATCCCGGAACATGAAGAACAACGCAAAAATCATAATGAACAAATCCACGAAAAAACTCACCAGATTCTTCAGCAACCCCGTAAATTTTGATCCCAGAAAGGCCGCAATTTTTTCTGCGGCTTGCTGCAAGGGAGCCGACACATCCAATGTTCGCCACGATTCGGGCAGCCTGGTGCGAACCCATTCCTCGGCTCTCATTGTCAGCCCTTCGCTCGGGCCTTGGCCATGCACCGCCAGTGCGCTTTGCAGCCGGGCCGTGGCATCAAGGGCTTCCCGCGCCGTAAAGACCAGCACCACCAGTGCCGGCACGATCAGCAACAACGTTACCGCCAGCGTGCTCGTCAGCGCTGCTGGGGTGGCCTTCATTTTTTGTAACATCTTGTCGTGCAGCGGATAGAAGAAAATCGCCAGCACCGCCGACCACGCCAGCGGCACCAAAAACGGCTCCACAATCAGAAAGACAAAGTATCCTAAGAGCAGGATCGCTCCGTAGGAAAGTACAGTAGTCAACTGGCCACTCGTTGTAGTGTTCGGAGGCGTGACGGCTTTCATACGCGGTATATAATCTTTCAGATTCTTTCGAACCAGGCCTTTCTTAGCCAGTTGAGCACACCAACTATGGCGTCGAATCCCACTCCGCTATCTTCCTACCAACTTCGACTCCTTGCTGTACTTGCTTTGATTAATTTTGTCAACTTCGCCGATCGCCAGGTCGTCGTGCCTCTGCTTCCACTTCTACGCCAGCAAATGAGTTTAACCGATGCACAACTCGGCTCCCTGCAAACTTGGCTTCTGGTTGTTCTTGCCGTCGCCAGTATTCCCGGCGGCTTTCTCGCCGACCGCTTCAGCCGTACTCAAATCATCATCGCGGGTGTTGCCTTTTGGAGCCTGGCCACCATTGCGTGCGGCTTCGCCTCTTCTTTTATGCTCTTGCTCGTCGCCCGCGCCGCGATCGGCGTCGGAGAAGCTGCTTACGCTCCGGCCGCCCAGTCCATGATTTCCGATTCCTTCCCGTACCAACGCCGCGCCATGTCTCAGTCCATTTTTGCTTCTGGCATGCTCCTCGGCGGCGCCGCCGGTCTCGCCTTTGGCGGGATTATGGCTGAGGCCTATGGATGGAAATTCACCTTCATTATTGTCGGGCTGGTTTGCTTCATTCCTGGGCTTTTCCTACTCAAGTTGTCCGACCCTCCGCGCAGGCCCCGCTCGGAAGTCGTGCCCTTGTCCAGTTTGCTCAGCGTCCCGGCCTATCTTGCCATGATTGTCGCCGGCACTTTGATCACCTTCGCGAGCGTCTCGCTGCTCACCTGGGGCACCGATTTTGCCGTCAACTACAAAGAATTCAGTCTTCGTGAAGCCGCTCTTTCTCTCGCCCTCGTCGCTCTTCTCTCTCTCTTGCTCGGTGTCCTTGCTGGGGGCCTTCTCGCCGACCGTCTACAGCGAAAGTATCCCTTTGGCCGCATCATCGTCATCGCGGCCGCCTTTCTGTTTGCCGCTCCGTTTCTCCTGCTGGCCATTCAATCGGACGAAAAGTGGATATTTCTCATCGCCCTCTTCATCGGCGGTTTCTTTATGTCCTGGTATCACGGCCCGGTTACCGCGGTCCTGTGCGATTTGACTCCGCAGCGCGCGCATGCCACGGCCATCGGCGTCTACATGTTCGTCACGCAACTCTTGGGCGCTTTAGGTCCGCAACTCGTCGGGAAAATCTCTGATGCCAGCGACCTTCAGCTTGGCTTGCAGGTTGCCGTCGCGGTAATGGTGTGTGGCTCGCTCTTAATGTTTCTCGTGATTTACTTTGTTCGCCGTGATGGCCTCCGCCATCCTCGCCTCGCCGCTTTCCACGTCGAACCTGGCGATTAGCGGCCTCGGCGATCTTCCGCCGCGTGCAGCCAGCAGCTACTTAATTCCCACCAATTCTATGAGCCTCAGCACGTCCGCTTCTGTTACGTCATAAAGTGGCCGCTCGTCCTCTTCTTCCAACCTCTCTCGCAAATACTCTGCCGCAACGAAGCTAGCTTCCCGGTCCGTCAGGTCGCGCCCTCGCCGCTCGCGGAATTTCACGAATGCCGTGTGCGCTAATCCCACCACGCGCGCCGCTCCGTCCACATAAAACTTTGTGTCAATCGTGTCGCTATGCCGTGTTGCCACTCCATTCCACATGTGCGAAAATCGGCACTGATACACTTGCCCGCCCAGCTTCGAGGTCACTTCAAACGCCCCGACAAACTGGTTCATTGCTCCAGCATTCGCTAGTATCGGCCGCGTCGTCACAATTCCTCTCTTTTCTCTTTACCTCATTACTTCTTTGCTTCGAATCTTTCTAGCTGCTGACTGCTGCCGCCGTCTCCGCATGGGAGTAACTCTGTATCGCCGCCGCCACTCCAGCCCCAGCCGGCGCACGGTAGCCTTGGTCCTGCAGCACCTTTTCCATCGCCGAAAGAAACAGCAGCACGAACGGTTTCTGGCTGCAATACCCCATCAACCCCACTCGCCAGATTTTCCCCTTCACCGGCCCAAACCCGCCCGCAATCTCTATATTGAATTCTTCCAGCAGTTGATTCCGCACCTTTACGTCCTCAATCCCATTCGGAATCATCACAGCTGTTACCGTCGGCAACCGGTCCGCCGGATTCTTCACCAGCAGTCCTAGGCCCATCGCCTCGACGCCTGCAATCAGCGCAAGTTGATTCACGCGGTGCCGCTCCCATCGCGCTTCCAGCCCCTCCTCCACTACGATCCTCATCGCTTCTCGCAGCGCATATATCAAAGATATCGGCGGCGTGTGGTGGTACAGCCGTTCCTTCCCCCAATAGTTCATTGCCGTCGTCAAATCGAAGTACCAGCTCTGCACCTTCGTCCTCCGCTTCCGGAAAACTTCCTCCGCGGCCGGGCTAACCGTGATCGGCGACATCCCCGGCGGCGCGCTAATCGCCTTCTGTGATCCGCTGAAGCAAATGTCCACTCGCTCGCGGTCCACGTGCAGCGGAACCGCCGCCAGCGATGCCACCGTATCCACCACCAGCAGCGCTCCCAATTCATCCGCAACTTTTCTGTACGCATCAATCTTCGTCACCACTCCCGACGAAGTCTCCCCATGCGCCAATCCAATCATCTTGATCTTCTTGCCCTTGCCAGCCCGTCGTACATCCTCCGCATCCACCGGCGACCCGTAAGGCGCTTCCACCTTAATCACTTTCGTCGTGGCCCGCGACGCGATCTCATACATGCGGTCGGAGAAAACTCCGTTCACCGCCACAATGGCCTCGTCGCCCTCTTCCAGCGCGTTCAGCACCGCCGCCTCAATCCCTCCCGAACCCGACGCCGAGAGCGGCATCGTCAAACGGTTCTCCGTCTGAAAGATCTGCCGCAACAATACCTGCATCTCGTCCATGCATACTTTGAACCACGGATCGAGGTGCCCCACCAGCGGCGTCGCCAGCGCCCGGTACACTCGCGGATCCACTGACGATGGGCCCGGCGTCAGCATCAGCCGGTAGGGGGGATTGAGTTCGCCAACCTGTTGCTTCATTGTCTTTTTCCTTCTTTTTCTCGCACTGGTATGCCGCGACTGCCTGCGGATGCACTCTTCAGGGGACGCACGAAAGCGCTGCGCGAATCCCAATTTTCCCGCAATCCCCAGCCTCCCGCAACCGACAAATTGGCTGCAACCCCCCAAAGTGAGGCACTCTCACGCCGCTCGTTTGGCATGCATCCCTCCACCCGCAAAAAACAATAACGCCACCGCCAGCGTCACGTACACGCCGAAAAAAAGGCCCACGTAGTGAAAGAGGAGCGCTCCATTCAAAATCATGGTTGCCGCGCAAATCAATACAATCCGTCCGCCACGCTCAATCCCGCTCGCCACTATCGCTATCACCGCGATTGCCAGCATCTCACCTGAAAAAGTCAGCTAGCAAGCCCGCACGATTCCGTCCAGCGGCGCCTTGATACTGCTCGCCTGAATCATTCCTTGCAATTGCGCAAATTTCGCCCCATGTCCAAGCCCCGTCAAGAATAAAACCACGCTCCCAATCCACGTCAGCCAACGTCCCGTTTTCATCCGCTATCCTCTCCTTACAAATCCGTATCCTGAACCCTGCGGCGCGCCGGATTGTACATCGACATCGGCTCCGTTCCCAGCAACGGGCAGTCAACTCTTCGGCGGCCTCCGACTCATCACCTCATTCCATCCTCTCCGTCCTCGTAACCTCCCTCGCCTGATCCAGCAACTTATCCGCCCGCTCTAAAAACCGCACCGTATGCGCCAACCCCGCTTGCCTTTGAAACACCGCCGCATCCACCCATCGCGAATGTATGTAGAACAGCCGCCGGTCCCGCACCGACCGCAACGTGTGAAAACTCAAGCACCCAGCCTCCTCTCTCGTAGGTCCCGCCACCTCCCGTAACGCCGCCTCCACGCCACTCTCTTCCCCCTCCTGTGCGTGCAACCTCACAAACACGTCTTGCTCCACGCTTCCCTCCCTCCGGGCTTACAACTCCGCCGTTAACTTTATTACGCCTGCCATCAGGAAATCCTCGTCTGCGATTTTTGATTGCCCCTTGCGGCCTAAAGGAGTAGAGTCCCACCAATTATGGAGGCCCCCCATGAAGCCTTTTTACTCGCCCTGGCGAACACTGATTCTTGCGGCAGTGCTTTGTCTGGCTTGCCAGCTCTTCGCGGTTGCTGCGGACGAGCCAACCCTGACCAAAGAGCAGATGAAGCAGTTCCTTCTCACCGCCAAGGTGGTGGGCAGTCGGGAGGCCAAGAAAGGGATCACGGGCACCATGCGGTTGACGCTTTCCGACGGGACGGTTACCCACGACGCTTCTTTCCAATCGATTGATGAACACAAAGCCGTGAAGCAGCTTGCTATGGGCCCCGAACTGAACTTTGTGGACTCCTACAAGTACAACATCGCTGCCTACGAACTGGCGGAGCTGCTCGGCCTGGACAACCTAGTGCCGGTGTATGTCGAACGCAAATGGAATGGCAATCCGGGCTCGCTCAGTTGGTGGTTGCCGGTGAAGATGGATGAGGCAGAACGCCTCAAGCAGAAAATAGCGACGCCGGATGCGGACGCCTGGAACAATCAAATGTACAAGGTTCGGGTCCTCGATCAATTGGTCTCCGATTCCGACCCCAACCTGACCAACGTGCTCATCGGTGAAAACTGGCAAATTTGGAGGATTGATTTCACCCGCGCTTTTCGCCCCAACAAGGATTTGAAAAGCCCTAAAGACTTGGTTCGCTGCGATCGGCAATTGTTGGAGAAACTGAAGGTGTTGGACGCGAACGCGCTAACAGAAAAAACCAGCCACTATCTCTCCAAGGATCAGATCAGAGCGGTAATGGCCCGGCGGGACAAGATTGTGGCGCAGTTCCAACAGATGATTGCTGCAAAAGGTGAGAACGAAGTGCTGTACTGAATTATCTGGCCCCTGAACTAAACTGCGCCGCTTAACTCGGCGAGTGGCTCTCCGGTGCTCAGGATCCCGCAGGGCTAACCGTTCGACGGATCTAGCGCAGGCGCTGGACGGCCCAAGTTTAAGTGCTTGCACAGTTTGTTTGGTCCCTAGGGTCAAGTGTTCGTGCTACATATCATTTCTCCCCGGTGATCCCGGGGATAAGGAGAAAAATATGCTGAAGAAGCACCTCACGTTGCTGTTTGCGTTGGCATTTACCTTCTCGCTTGCCGCAGCGGTATTCGCGCAGGAAGCTCCGGCCAAGAAGGTGAAGGCAGGTCGTTGGGAAGGTAGAATTGTAAATGCCAATAAGGCGGACTCCAGCCTGACTGTTCGTAAGGTCGGCTCGAGTTTGGAGAAGACTATTAAATACGACGCCTCGACGAAATGGGTCAGCCAGTATCACGCCGACAAGAAGGTCAACGACATTACCCCAGACGACGTTAAGGACCAGGACTACGTGATTTGCACTGGCACTTGGGAGGATGCCGGCTCACTCCACGCAACTCTAATCTCTAAGCGGCTTTCCCACCCCTAGTATACGAGTGCGGGATTGTTACGCGGGTTAAAGCGTCCCGATCTCTCGCAAGGATCGAGGTCCACTTACTAACCAGGTCGCGGAGCCATTGTGTGTCGGCTCCGCGATTGTTCCTTCCCCTCTTCGCATTGAGAATTACTCCGTCAACTGAGGCACTATAGGACTAGTCTTGGCCTGACCGAGCCAACAGCTTGGCCTCGATTGTGGGTTCCGCTCTAGGTTGTTTTGGGCTTGTTGACTTGTGCAACTCGGGCGGCCTAAGATGCACCGCAATCGAGGACGTCCTTCAAAAACTCAATGATTTCGTTAAAATTCTGTTGCTTGCCACTGGGAGACGCTAAAATGATCCGCCCTGCGACATGTGTTGCTCCCTGTCGCGCAGGTATTTCCGTCCTGCTGGTCTTGGTATCGGCAGTTCTTGCGTGGGCGGGACCGGCTAATGCCCCACCGGAACCGCCCGAAACCGTGATCGCAATCGGCGATGTCCATGGGGATTTTGACGACTTCGTCGCAATTCTCCAGCGTACCGGTCTTATAGACAAGCAGAACCATTGGTCGGGCGGCAAATCAACTTTCGTCCAGAACGGTGATCTCCTCGATCGCGGGCCCAAGCCGCGCGAGGTCATGGACCTGATGATGGCGCTCGAGAAAGAATCTGCGCAAGCTGGTGGGCGAGTCGTAAGCTTGCTCGGTAACCACGAGATGATGAATATCATGGGTGACCTGCGCTACGTCACTCCTATGAACTTTGCCAGTTTTGGCGACGGCGATTCCGGGAAGCGGCAGAAGGCCGCGTATGCAGAGTATGTGGGATGGAGAAATACTCACGCATCGTTGTTGGCCGAGCTTCTCCAGCCCATGGAGCTGACTGAGCCGGAGTGGATGGCGCGCCATCCGGCAGGTTTCCTTGAGCAGCGCGAGGCCTTTGCGTCAACCGGAAAATATGGCCAATGGCTGCGAGGGCACGCCGCCTTGGCCGAAATTGGCGGGATTATCTTTTTGCACGGCGGCATACATCCTGATCTGGCCAAGACAACGCTTAATGCGATGAATAGCCGTATCCACGCCGAAATCAAGGAATTTGATGACTTGAAACAGTCTCTGCAGAATCAAAAGTTGATTCTGCCATTCTTTAACTTACAGGAAATCCAAAGTGTGCTTCAGGCGGAAGTCATCGCTGAACGCAAATCGCATGCCCCTGCCGACGAGGAACGCCAGGCTAAGATCGTGGAGTTCTTGAAGTTTCAAGCTTGGCTGAGCGTGCGTGAGGATGGGCCGCTCTGGTTTCGCGGCTACGACCAGTGGAGCGAAGAAGTTGGCGCTCCTCAGGTGAGCAAGCTCTTGGAAGCTTACAAAGCCACGCACATTGTGGTTGGGCACACTGTGCAGAAGACTGGCCGCATCCGTCCCCGGTTTAGCAACCAAGTGTTCCTGATCGACACCGGAATGCTTAGCACCTATTACCCTGGTGGAAGGCCGTCGGCCCTAGCGATCTGCGGAGGTCCTAAATTTATCGCCGTGTATCTGGACCAGCAGACCGTGCTTCTCGATTCAGCAGCTTCATCGCCACATATCGAAGGTCATGGTGAGCAACAAGTAGCGGGAAAAGGGACTGCGGTTTCGAAAGCGCTAGCTTCCTCGCCCGTCGAACGGATATGTTCCGCGACGGCAGCCGCACCGCAATGAGGCCGCAAGGATACGAAGGTAGGTCACGCGAATGAAAAGTTGGATCGAGCGTGCACTGAATGTTCGGCCAGGAGATCTGGGGCGTGGTTCCCTTCTGTGCGCCTGCCTGTTTTTAGTCATCTGCACGTACAAGATCGGCGGAGTGGCGGGGGCCGCCTTATTTCTTTCGCGGTTCCAGGCCAAGCAGCTTGCCTACGCCGATATTTCCAGTTCCGTGCTGGTGGCGTTGATAATAGCGGGCTACGTGCTTATCGCGCGGCGGGTTCTTTTCCGCGACCTGCTCGTAGGCAGCATGCTATTTTTCGCGGCCACCTGGGCGTTGTTCTGGGGGCTGGCGCATTACTACTCCCACCTGATCTGGATTTTCCCCGCCTTGTACGTTTGGGTGAAAATTTTCGGTGTGCTCGGAGCCACTCAGATTTGGACGCTGGCAAATTACGTCCTGACTACGCGTGAGGCCAAGCGGGTTTTCGGAATGGTCGGCGGGGGAGCCATTGCGGGTGGAATTTTTGCCGGTTACCTCGCCAAAACCTTGGCCAAAAGGTTTGGAACGGAAAGCCTGCTGCTGGCCATGACGCTGTTCGTAGTTATCTGCGGTGGACTGGTTATCTTTGTCTGGCGCAGCGGCCGGGTGGTAGTCGGTGACGCGACGGGAACGGCCGCAGGATCTTCGGAAACGGTTCCGCGCAACTTGGTGGCAAGCATGCGCTTGCTGTTCTCCTCCCCTTATTTACGGTCCATCGCAACGGTTATCTGTGTTTCGTCCCTGGTTGTCACGTTGACCGGCTGGCAATTCCTCGCTATCGGACAGCAGTTCCTGGTCAAGAAAGACGCCATGGCCATTTTTTTTGGTGACTTTTATTTTTACGCCGGCCTGCTGGGTCTCTTGTTTCAGTTGCTGTTGACCGCAAGATTTTTGCGCCGATTCGGCATTGGCACCGCCCTTTTTGTTCTTCCCGTCACTGTCTTCCTGGGCTCTGCCGGCCTGCTCGCCTTTGGCACCCTAGCTTCCGCTGTCGCGCTGAAGGGCAGCGATCAGGTGCTGCGTTATTCGGTCGACAAGTCTACCGCCGAATTGCTCTACCTGCCGATTCCCGCCGGTGTGAAATTGCAGGTGAAATGGTTCATCGATACAGTGATTTGGCGCCTCGGCGATGGGCTGTCCGGGTTGGCCGTTCTCATCTTTGCCACCTCCTTGCACTGGCAGGCCCGTCAAATCAGCTGGATTGTGCTGCTGCTGGCCAGCGGCTGGCTCGTGGCAGTTTCTGTCGCGCGGCGTCAGTACGTCTCAACCTTGAAGGAAAGCATCAGCCAGCATCGCTTCGACGTGGAACAAGCCAGCGCACCTGTGTTGGACCGGTCCACTACAGAACTTCTGGCCACCAATCTTTCCACATCTGATCCCAAAGACATTCTCTACGCGCTTTCCCTTTTTGAAGTGGAACAGCAAAGAGCTGTGCATCCGGCAATTCGGGCTTTGTTGAGTCATTCCGCACCGGAAGTGCGGCAGAAGGCAATCTCTATTCTCTCGGCGGCTGGCGACAAAGCTGCCGTTCCAGAAGTACAACGGCTATTACGTGATCCTGAACTCGGAGTGCGCACCGAAGCACTGCTTTTTCTCAGCCATCACGGACGGATCGATCCTCTGACTGCCATAGAGCAACTCGGCGACTTCCCCGACTTCTCGGTGCGGTCGGCAGTCGTCGCCTTTTTGGCACAGCCCGGCGAGGCTCAAAACTTGGAAGCCGCGCGGAGTATTCTGGACTCCATGGTCAACGAAGCCGGAGCAGAAGGCCTGCACAACCGGCTAGAAGCCGCCCGCCTCCTCGGCGAGTTGCCGGACTCTTTCGATCCCTTGCTGTCCAGGCTTCTGGCCGATTCCGACACTCGCGTCGTCTGCGAGGCCATCCGTTCGGTCGGTCTGCTACGCAAGCGCCGGTTAGTCCCTGAATTGTTAGACCGGCTGGCAGACCAGAAACTAGCCCCTGCGGCTGTGCAGGCGCTGGGCCGGTTCGGGGACTCGATTCTTGGAGGCTTACGCGACCACCTCTGTGATTCCGCGGTTCCCATCCAGGCACGTCGAGAAATTCCCAGCATCCTGCTGGCTCTCGGAACCTCAGCCGCCGCAAGCGTCCTCCTGGACAACCTCTTGCAGGGTGATACGACTTTACGCTTTCGTACGATTGCCTCTCTCAATAAACTTTGCAGGCTGAACCCTCAGATCGAGCTGGACGTTCAGATGCTGGAGACAGTGTTGGCGGCCGAGATTCTAGGGCACTACCGGTCTTACCAGATTTTGGCTACTATCGGCGCCACCCCAGACGTTGCCGATCCTCTCGGAAAAGCCCTGAAGGAGTCCATGCAGCAGGAATTGGAGCGCATCTTTCGGCTGCTTAATCTCCTGCATCCCCACCTCGATTTGCACAGTGCCTATGTAGGTCTGCAGTCGGCGAGCGTCTCCGTGCATGACAATGCCCTGGAATTCCTTGATAACGTCCTTAAGTCCCAATTGCGAGACATGCTTGTGCCTTTGCTCGATAGCAAAATTACCGTGGCAGAGCGAGCCCAACTGGCCCACCGGTTGGTGCGCGCCAAAATCGAAAGTCAGGAACAGGCCGTGGCAGAACTCGTTGCTAGCGATGATCCCTGGTTGAAGTCGTGCGGCGCATACGCCATCGGAACCCTGGGGATAAAATCTTTGGCAGACCAATTAGACCGGTGCCTGAACGAATCGGACCCCTTGCTGCGCGAAACTGCCCGCGCCGCCAAGTTACGCTTGGAAGCACTCGCCGCGAAGTCCTGATCTTCGCCTCTGGAGCAGACTCCATAACCTTCCGGAGCTGCCCACCCCGTTCAGAAAGGCGGATGGCGGTGCGCCACCAGGCAGGCCCCGGACACCGCCTGCGTGAAGAAGCTATCGAGGCAGCCGCAGGTCAATGCGAGTCGCGTGCAGCACGCCCTTATCGTCCACATGGCCCAGCACAATCACAAATGAGCCTTCCTTAACCTCGTCCTGTTGCCCGGGCTTTCCAAGCTTTGTCCATTCCGTCGAGCTGTCATAGGCGATCTTTCTCAAATCCTCGGCCCGCGTGTTGACGCCGCCTCGGATGTCCATCTCCGACTGGTCTTTATAAATTCTGACGACGTGGCCTTGCCATTTCGTCTCTTTTTTCGCAGCCGGCGCTTTTTTGCTTTCGGCGGCCTGCTTGGCGATTGCAGGGATGGAACCAACTACTGCTCCCATAAGCGCTAGGGAAAGTAATGCTCGGCAAACCTTCATTGCATCCTCCATGTTGAATTGACCGCTGACTCTCAACCGATTACAAAGGGAAGGTACGCGTGGGGGAGAGAATAATGCCGCGACCCGGAAGTGTAAAGAAGAATCTGCCTCAATAGGAGCGGCTGCAACTGACATCCACCAGTGAGAAGCGTCGGGGTGCCGAACCCTTCAGTGTCAGAAGTGCGAGTTTTGACTTTTCCACACATTTCGGCCGTCTCACAATACCGTTTCAATCCCCCCAACTCCTTCCAAACTCGCGGGCGATTTGTGGACTGCTCCATTAGATTTCGCGGCCTTGTCACTCTCCTGAATATCGGCGAGTCACCAGGCGTTGTCGCACTTGCGCGAATTCTCAGCCCAGGTGTACCGTGCGCACCGTGGACTGCGGCCGTGTCGGAAAGGATCGGTCCGAATGGAGCTCGTGAGATGAGCGATGCGGCACTCACTGCGAATTCAGGCTCCCCGCTGCCCCAAGATCGGTTCGCCGCGGAGCTACGTGGGTTCGGGGCGCTGGGCATACTCGCCGTGCTCGTCATTGCTGCCGGGCAGCTATTGCCGCCGCTAAGCGCTTTGTTGGTTCTGGTGTGGACCAGCCTGTCGCGCACGCCATGGCGCGAGATCGGCTATGTGCGGCCCAGAAGCTGGATTGTAAGCCTGGTGATTGGCATCGCTTTCGGCATCACGTTCAAATTCCTCATGAAGGCGTTTGTGATGCCGCTTCTCGGTGCCAGCCCCGTTAATCAGGCTTACCACTATCTGGCCGGAAACTGGGCTGCGCTCCCGGCTGCCGTCTTGACCATGATTATCGTCGCGGGCTTCGGGGAAGAAACCGTATTCCGCGGATACATGTTCGAACGACTCGGCAAACTATTCGGACGGAGCCTGGCCGCCAGGATCGTCACCGTGCTCATAACTTCCGCCGCGTTTGCGTCGCTCCATTACTTCGGGCAAGGGCTGGCTGGTGTCCAACAAGCGGCTATCACGGGTCTCGTATTCGGGACGCTCTTCGCCGCCACTGGGCGAATCTGGATGCTGATGTTTGCGCATGCCGCCTTCGATCTGACTGCCGTCGCGATCATCTACTGGAATCTCGAATCCGCGCTCGCTCACCTGATCTTTAAATAGGACCAGCAGCCGCGAACTGCCCCACCCTCGGTTCTGTAGGGGGGCTCGTTTGACTTCTCCGCGCATTTCCACAACCGTAGCAAATCCATCGCTCCCCGCTTCCGAAACATAAATGACATGCTCTGTCATAGATTGATCGGTGGGCACGAGCTCTCACTTCTTCTTCACCACGGCCACCGCTTCGATTTCCACGAGGAACTCCGGTCGGAACAGCCTGGGCACTTGAACGGCGGTGCTCGCCGGTGGATTCTTGAGATTGATGAACTTGTCGCGCACTTCTCTGAACTCGGGCAAATTGGAAAGATCAAGAAAGTAGCTATTCAATTTAATTACGTCGCCGAAGTTTCCGCCCGCCGCCTCAACACCCGCCTTGAGATTCTCAAACACTTGTTGGACCTGTGCGCGAACATCATCTTTGCCGACTACGTTGCCGGACTTGTCCAAGGCAACTTGACCCGCGACAAATACGATTGTTCCACCGGTCACCGCGGCCACCTGGGAGTAGCCGGCGGATCTAGGCATCGTTTCAGGGATGAGTAGTTGAAAGTTGACTTCGCTGGACATGTTTTCCCTTGCTCCTTTGTTAGTTTGTTTTATCTGCGCGCGAACCCCGGTGCCTTCCACATCTCTTGTGAGGACCGCACGGTTTGACCATATCTTTCGTTGGGGATATTCTTCAAATCGATGTCGTACATAAAGAACATTCACGCCATGAATTTGGCGGCCCTTGATCTGAACCTTCTCGTCGCCCTTGAAGCGCTCCTGGAAGCGGCCAGCGTTGGCCAAGCTGCAGACAGGCTTTCCCTCTCGCAGCCGGCGATGAGCCATGCACTGAAAAGGCTCCGAAGGCTCCTCGATGATCCGCTGCTGGTACGCGTTGGCGCGCGCATGCAGCTCACGGCTCGCGCTGAAGCTCTGCGCTATCCGGTACAGGATGCGCTCTCTCGGGTCCGGGATCTCCTAATCGGGGAAGGATTCAAGCCGGCGCACAGCACGCGCACGTTTCAGTTGTTTGTGGCGGACAATGCCAGCGACTTATTACTTCCGCCTCTGCTGAAACAACTGCAGAAGGAGGCTCCCAACGTTTGCATCCGTGTTCAGCCGTGGCGTGGAAATTTGCCGGACCCATTCGAACTCGCACGGCTCGTGGACGTTGCCATTGCCTGTGTGCCGAATAAGTTCAAGGGCTTCTATCAGCAACGCCTCTTTACGGATCGCGACGCCTGTGCGGTTCGGCGTGGCCACCCGCTCGCAGCACGGATCGCGGATCCCGAGGAGTTTCTGAAAGCGAAGCATGTCGCCGTCGTTGGGCGTGAGTTCACGGAAGATCCGGTGGATACGTGGCTTCGGCAGGAGGGCCGCGGGCGAAACGTTGCGCTAACCGTTCCTCACTACCTGCAAGCTTTGCACGTAGTCGCGCAGTCCGATCTGATTGCTGTCATACCCGAGCGCCTCATCCGTGCCTGTGCCGGAATCCTCCACGTCGACGCCCTCGCGGTTCCGCTGGACGTCGGGACCTTTGACGAATTTATCCTTCATCCGGCGCGCAACCATGCGGATCCTGGATGTATCTGGCTTCGCGGAGTTCTCATAGACATCGCGAAATCGATGGGGCCTCTGGAGCCTAAGCGGGTGCATCAGAAGCTCCATCGTCGACCGAGCAACAAACTTGCCCTTCGACGGCCGGAAAGGTTAGAAGGCCACCATTCGCGACGGCCTCGGCGCGCGCACTAGATCAGCGGGCGAAAATCCCTTCCACGCCCGGAACATACCGTCGCTACTTGATGCGAAACGTCACCTCGATCGGAACGACCGTGGCCACCGGGTTACCATCCGGCCCTTTGGCGGGCCTGAATTGCCACTTTTTCACCGTTTCAATGGCGTTCTGTTCCAGTCCGTAGCCGGCCTTCCTCACCACCGAGATATTTTCTGCTCGGCCGTCCGCGGTCACCACAACCTGTAGAACCACGCTTCCATTAAACTTCGCTGCCCTAGCTTCTTCCGTGAAGTTGGGGCTTGGGCAGTAAACGCACGCGGGAACAGTCACTCCTCCGACTCCGGGTCGCGCTATTCCAGCTAATGCTCCATTCGACGCGGGTGCCGCGATTTTAATGTCTCTTGCCGACGTATTTTCCTCTGTTGCGACTGAACCTTGCGCAACCTGCGTCGGCCCCGCCTCGTGCACCACTTTGTACTCCTGTCCAATGGCAAAGAGCGCCGCGTCCGGCTCCTCTCTCTGCAACTCGGTCACGCGTGCCGTCTGCACCCCATACCGAGGGTCCGTTCGCTTCGTCAGTAAATCGATTCTCAGCTCCGCCGCATACCAATACTCCGTCACAATCGTCAGCGGCCGGTCATTCCCCAGTGCTCCCGTCGCATAGGTCTGCGTCACGCGCACGCCCCTCACGGGCAGCCCGAGCATCGTGTCAGTCCCAATCTCGTCCTTCCTCGTTTCCGGCTTCGCAGTTCCAGCGGCTGCCGTCGTTTCCGCCTGCGCAGCAAGCACCCACTGTCTCGCCAGCTTGGTCAAAGGAAACAAATCCGTTCTCGTCCTCGTCGAAGGATCGTACAACTCCACGCGCGTCAGCTTCGGTTCCCCGTCCTCCGCCGTGATCCAATTCCGCCTCTCGCTGCGCGTGCGTCCCGCCGAGTCGCGCGCGACAAGATTGTACGTTTTGTGCGCGATCTGCGTGCCATCCTTCAGTTGGTTCACCGCCTCCAATTCCACCTTCGCGGAAAACGGAAGACCGCCCACCGCCGGAATGTGCTCGCCAGACATCGATTCCGCAACGCGTCCCTCGTCGGAGACGCTTGCTGGCCCAGAATCAGCTGTTTGTGAACTACTGCGAAGAGGAATACCAATCGCAAGAATCAACACTGAAACGGCCTGGGCAAAGCGCTTCATGATGTCACCGCCAAATTTAAGGCTGCCCGTACATGAGCAGCCGTCGCTTCCCCAAGCCTACCACCGTCCGGCAGGGCCGAAACACTCTGTGCGCAAGGAGCCGCAGCTCTGTCAGTGAGTCGGACATCCGTAACCCGCCGGAAAGACTTTGATTTCATCTTTCTCCGTCGGGTGCCCCGAGTGTTGGTGGGTTGGTTCAGCTTGAAATGGAGAGCTGGCGTTCCATGTTAGTGAGCTTGCCCCAATTTTCGGCGGGCCAGTTGGGAGGACACCGCCCAATGCAGTGGCGGCTGGTGGAACAGGAAGCCCCTGAAAGTGGGCGGCCTGTGCCTTCTTAAGCGCGCACTTGACTGATTCCTTAAAAATCGTAGTCGGGGCCGTCAGGCGCCCCGCACTCTTT
>JBGPLB010000072.1:0-21749 GCA_041486245.1 Candidatus Acidiferrum sp. | reverse complement strand
TTGGTGGAGCCGATGGGATTCGAACCCACGACCTCCTCGATGCCATCGAGGCGCGCTCCCAACTGCGCCACGGCCCCACCGGGGATACGCTAAAAGTTTATCACACCCTGCCCGGAAGAGATGCCATCCCGGCTTGGATGACTTCGGCTAAATTCGCGAGAGTTACTATTCGCTCAGCGCGTTTTGACGATGATGTTGGGGATGCTCTTCTCGCGCAGCATGGAGTTGAACGCCGCCACGTCCTTCGAAACCACCTGCTCCATTTCTCGCAGGGATTCATCGCCCTGCTGCTTCAACTCCTGCTGCACGGCGGATTGCTGCGTCGTGGGCGGAAAATCCGCGGAGCTGCCCACCTCGTCCGCTAGGTAGCTGATTTTCTGCAGCAGCATCGGCAAGTAGCGGACGTCGTCCTGGCCTCGGCCCGTGGCTTGGAGCTGTACGACTTTTCCTTCCGCGCTGGTCAGCCCTTTCGCAAGTTCATCCGCGGCCTTTTGTATCTCTTTCGAGGCTTCGTCCTTTCCTACTTGCTTACCGAGATCGGCGAGCTGCGCGCGAATCGATTCGATTTGATTGACGCTCCCGGCCAGCGAGTTCATCTCGTCCCTAAGATCCGAGACCAGTTTCAGTTGCGCCTGGATGTCGCTCTCGTTTCCTGTTGAGTGCGGATCCTTCAGCAGGTTCAACTTCTGACTGCTCTTTTCCTCGCCAACCGCGAGCGTGATGGTGTACGTCCCTGGCGGTTCAAGCACCGAAATGCGGTCCACGGAGGGAGCGGCCCGCCAGCCCTCAGATCCCAGCGGCACGTCCGGCGAATACGTCGGAGGAGTTCTCAACTTGACCTCCGTGGCTTCTTCGCCGCGCAAATTCCACCAGTACCGATTGATGCCCGGTTTCGCTTCGCACGGCGGTGCCTCCCCTCGGCCAAATCCTCCGCCGCCCCCGCCAGGACCGCCCGGACCAGCGCGGCGGCTGCCCTCGGCGCGCGGGGCGCGGCACTCGATTTCGCGCACGGTTTTTCCGCTCGCATCGGTGATCGTGAGCTTGGCGTGTTCTTTCTCGCCAAGCTTGGATTTTAGGTAGAAATTAATCGCGGCGCCGTACAAGGGATTGTGTCCGGCGGTCGGATCGTAGGAAACGGCAGCCGGTTGCTCGAGGGGCCGGAAGCGATAAGCGTCTCGTGGTGCAAACAGATGAGCGTCCGACGCGAGCACTTCCGAGGTTAGCTGTTGCAGCGGAGTGAGGTCATCGAGAATCCAGAAGCCGCGGCCGTAAGTCGCCAGCGCCAGGTCGTGGAAGCGTTCCTGAACCGTGATCCAGTAGACTGGCGCATGTGGTAAGCCAGTCTGGAGAGGCTGCCAGTTTTTCCCATCGTCAAACGAGACGTAAAGCGCGTTTTCCGTTCCCACATACAGCAATCCTTTGCGCACGGGATCCTCGCGCACGCAATGCGCGTAACTCAACATACTGTGCGGGATTCCATTCGTGATGGAAGTCCACGACTTCCCGTAATCGGTGGTCTTGTAGATGAACGGGTCACGGTTGTCCACTTGATGGCCGTCCACTGTGAGATAGGCGGTTCCGCCATCGTAGCGCGAAGCCTCAATGTTGCTGACCGTGCCCCAGTCCAGCATGTTCGGAATATTTTTTGTGACGTTGGTCCAATTCTTTCCGCCGTCGCGTGTGACCTGCACGAGCCCATCGTTTGTGCCCGCCCAGATCACGCCCGCTTCCTTCGGCGATTCTGCAATGGCGAAAACTGTTCCCGCGTATTCCACGCCAATGTTGTCAGGCGTCAATCCGCCGGAGCTTCCTTGCCGGCTCTTGTCGTTCCGCGACAGGTCCGGGCTGATCAACTGCCAGCTATTTCCACCGTCTGTCGTAACGTGTACAAACTGGCTTCCCACATAGACTTTATTGTGGTCGTGCGGCGAAATTGTAATAGGGAACTCCCAGTTGAAGCGGTACTTCACTTCCGCGGCCGTCGCACCGGAAACATTCACGGGCCATACTTCGACCTCGCGCCATTGGCGATTGCGCTCGTCAAAACGCACCACCGCCCCGCTCACGCTGCCCGCTCCCGTGCCGCTGGACCAGATGATGTTGTTATCGACGGGGTCGGGCGTTGCGTATCCGCTTTCGCCACCCGCGATTGGATGCCACTGGCCGCGCGATATCCCACCGCCGCCAAATCCGCCAAACTGCAAGCTGTTGCTCGGGCCTCGATACGAAGAACCGTCCTGCCTGTTGCCATAGACGAAATAAGGAATCTGATCGTCCACGGTAACGTGATAAATCTGCGCTATAGGAAGTTGGATGCGGTCCCAGGTGTGGCCGCGATTTACGGAAATGCTCACTCCTCCGTCGTTGACAACCGCCATGCGGTCGCCATTCGTGGGGTCGATCCACATCTCGTGGTTGTCTCCGCCGGGAGCCGCGGGCATATTCGTGAGCGTGTGGCCGCCATCAAGCGTTCTCGAAAATGCTGACGTGAAGAAATACACCTCGTTCTCGTTGTCAGGCGCGATTTCTTCGCGCGAGTAGTAGTGCGTGCGCCCGCGAATCTGCCGGTCGGAATTCACCAGCTGCCATTCTTCACCGCCGTCGTCGGAGCGCCAGAGTTGCCCGTTCTGTGTGGGCTTGCCGTCCCAGGGCACGCCGTCGCCGGTTTCAATCAGGGCATAGACGCGGTTCGAATCGCGCTGCGCTACTCGCACCGCAACCCTTCCCACGGGCGGCTTCGGCAACCCGTGGCCTTCCAGGCGCTTCCAGGTCACGCCGCCATCTGTGGACTTGAACAATCCGCTGCCCGGCCCGCCGCTCGTGCGGCCCCAGGTGTGAATCACGAGCTGCCACATGCCCGCATACAAAATGTGCGAATTGTTTGGATCCATGCCCATATCGGAGCAGCCCGTGTTTTCATCGACGAACAGAACCTTCCCCCAATTCTTGCCGCCATCCGTGGTGCGGAAGACGCCTCGCTCCGGCTGCGGTCCATACGAGTGACCCAGGGCGCATGCGAGCACGATATCCGGATTGCGCGGATCAATCAGCACGTTGCCGATCCGGCCGGTCTTCTCCAGACCCATGTGAGTCCAGGTCTTGCCGGCGTCCGTGGACTTGTAAATCCCGTTCCCCACGGAGATGTGGCTTCGAATGTACGGTTCGCCTGTGCCGGCCCACACGATATTCGGATCGCTGGCGGCCACCGCGAGCGAGCCAATCGAAGACACGGGCTCCGAATCAAAAATTGGATCCCAGTGGATTCCGCCATCGGTTGATTTGAATATCCCGCCCGAAGCTGCTCCCACGTAATAGATGTTCGCGTTGCCCGGGATGCCGGCTACCGAGATCGTGCGATTCCCGACGGGACCGAGGTAGCGGAAATGGAGTTGGTCATAGACGTCAGGATGGATCTGAGGCTGCTGCGCCCGGCCCGGGAGCGGCACGCTGAGGAGAGCAGCTATTGAGGCTAATACAAAGAGACACAAGCGCTTTGACATGGTGACCTCGCTCGCAGATTTTTGCCTGGAATTGTGCGGATGATATCGGTGGAGCGCTTTCAGGTCAATAGCGTGTTGTCTAGTCGACGGAACGCACGTGCTTGTTGCCTCCCGGATTATGACATCAAAGATAGACGCGTCTCTGTCAGGTCCAGCTCGTGTTCGACCTTGCGTAACACTTCGTCGTGAATTTGGCCGGCTCCCCGCAACTTCAACGCGGTTTGCCGCTCGGTACTCAGCAGAATGCGTGACAACTCCAGGTAGCGGGCATAGGCATGGCGATTCGCCACAACTTCCGGATCATCTTCTCCGATTAAATTCGTCAACCGATGCTTGTAACGCTGCTCAATCTCGCGGTAGACGGCAGGAAATTTGTCCCCATCCTTCAGTCTGGCCTTTTCGAGATGCGCCAATGCGGCCTCGATCATGGCGCGCCGTGCTCCTTCTTCTTCATCCTTGTGCCCCTTTGCACCCGCGAGTCCCAGCGCTCGAATGAGCGGCGGCAGAGTCAGCCCTTGCAAGACCAGAGTCACCAGAATGACGCTGAACGTCAGGAAGACAATCAGATTTCGCTGAGGAAACGCTGTCCCGTCCGCTAGCGTCTCGGGCAGCGAAAGCGCCGCCGCCAGCGCGATTACCCCGCGCATTCCCGTCCAGCCGACCACAAAGATCTGTCGCGCCGGCGGCAACTTCACGTCTTGATGCAGCAGCCGCCTGCGGATAAAGTTGGCTAAATACGCGCCGGGAAACATCCATACCAAGCGCAGTAGGATCAGAATTGCGCTGAAAAGCGCTCCGTACTTCCAAAGCTGGCCAAAGCTATACTCGCGGATTCCCGCAAGCACGAACGGCAACTGCAACCCGATCAGCATGAACACCAGGCCGTTCAGCACGAAGGTCAGCGAGTCCCACACGGCCCACGCCTGGATCCGCACACTCGGCGAAAAAAAGTGCGAGCTGTGCCGGCTCATGTACAACCCACATGCGACCACCGCCAGTACTCCGGACGAATGAATCGCTTCCGCCGCAAGATACACGGCATAGGGAACCAAAATGCTCATGGTGATCTCGATGGGGCCATCATCGATTTGTTTGTGGATCAGCTCCACGATAACCCCTAACACAAGGCCAAGCGCCAATGCCGCCACGGTTAGATAGCTCAGCCGCAAGAGCCCGCTGCCGAGCGATGGAGTTTCGCCGGTCACGAGGATCGCCACACCGAATTCCAGAGCAAGCAGACCAGTGGCGTCGTTCAACAGGCTTTCGCCCTCCAGAATATCGACGATGCCCTGCGGCAGCCCCACACGTTTAGCAATCGAGGTCGCCGCTATCGCGTCCGTGGTCGCCACCACGGCCCCAAGGACAAAGCCGAGCCGCCAATCGAATCCAGCAAACACCCACTTCGCTGTTCCGGCCACGCCTGCAACGGTAAATCCCACCAATCCGAAGGCCAACAGGCAGATGCTCACGAGATTGAATCGGAATTCGCGCCAGGGCGTCAGCCACGCCGCGTTGTAGAGAAGCGGTGGCAACACGACCAGAAAAACCACAACGGGGTTCAGCGTGATCTTGGGGATGCCCGGAATGAAACTGAGGATTAGCCCTGCGATCACCAGCACGATCGGATACGGCGTTTGCAGTTTGCGCGCGAGCGCGGCAAACAACACGACGAACACCAGAAGTGACAGGAACACCAACTCGAGCGCGTGTATCCCTCCGCCCTCCATGCTTCCTCCGCAGAGTCTTTCGACCTCAAGATACCGCACCGCGCATTCGAATTCCTACCGAGAACTGCAATATTGGGACTGCGCTCAGTTGGCAACCTGTATTGCGCATCCTTCTGGACGCGAAGCAACCCCAGCGCTATCCTGAAACTCCTAACACTTGAGACCGATTTAGAGGTGGAAAGGAACTTGGAAGGAATGCAAGTCGCAATCCAGAAATCACACAAACAAACGTTCGGGCCCTGCGCGCTAATGCTGGCGGCCGTTTTAGGCTTGCTGTTCGTGCCGTGGCCTGCCGCTGCGCAACAAACTGGCCCGTTGCCGCCGCCTCCGTCCTATTCCGCGCCCACTCCTTTGCCGCAGCCGGGTTCCATGCCCAAAAGCGCGCCTCACCAGACGACCACCGAGTCTCCGCTAACGACCGCGCCGCCTAAAATACCGCCGGACCAGATTATTCAGAAATTCGCCGCGCGCGAGCTCGATTTCAAAAAAGAACGCGACAATTACACCTACACGCAGACTTTCGTGATTCAAACCATCGACGAATATAGCGGGCAGCCCGACGGGGAGTATCGCATGACCAGCGACATCCTCTTTACCCCCGAGGGCAAGCGCTATGAGCATGTGACCGACGCTCCCGCTCCGTCCCTCCAGCGCATCGTGATGTCGCAACAGGATTTCGACGACCTCGAGCACGTCCAGCCTTTTGTGCTCACCACCGACGAAGTGCAGAAATATGACGTCAAGTACGTTGGCCAGCAGCAACTCGATGAGATCAATGCGTATGTCTTCGACGTTGGGCCGAAAAAAATCGAGAAAAATCAGCGCTACTTCCAGGGCCGCATCTGGGTCGACGAAACGGACTTCGGCATCGTCAAGACGGATGGTAAAGCCGTTCCCGACATCAAGAAGCACGGACAGGAGAATGTCTTCCCGCGTTTCGAGACTTTCCGCGAAAATATCGAGAGCCACTTCTGGTTTCCCACGTATACGCACTCTGAGGACACTTTGCAATTCAGCGGCGGCGGAGTCCGCATTCGAATGACGGTGCGTTACGAGAATTACAAGCGGTTTGGATCGACGATCAAGATTGGCACGCCCATCGAGGTCCCGAAGGAAAAACCGTAGCGGTACTCCGAGATTCTGGCGACAAGTACCGCACAAGGACTATTGAGTTAGCAAAATTTGAGGAGTCGTTCGTTTGATCCCAGCGCGCATGATCGTCAAACGAATTCTGATTGCGGCTGTCTTGGCGATTGCGCTCGTTTATGCCGTGGATTTTGCTTCTGTTCGCATACGCATGATGCATCCGAATCCCGACAACCCGTTTGAAACCATCACCGCCATTCGCATCCTCGCCATCGACAAAAAAGGCGGCAAGACGGAATACACCATCGACCAGTTGCAGCCCCAGCAAACCGCGGAGTGCGTCCACGCATGGTTTCCTCACAACGGCGACCCGCCATGCTGGTATCTCAAACGGAAATTCGCGCAGCCCATTCCGATGGCTATCTTCTTCCAACCAACTCGAGGAACGGCGACGATCAGTCCTACGGAGTGACAATCGTAAACGTACGCGATAATTCAGTCTTTCCTGCTATTCATGCCGCAAAGCCACCATGGGGTCCACACGCATCGCGCGCCGCGCCGGTACGTAGCACGCCGCCAGCGCCACGAGCAATAGCAGCACGGCGATGGCTGCAATAGTCATCGCGTCCGTACTGCTTGAGCCGAAGAGCAGCGCGGACACGAACCGCGTCATCGCCAAACCAATCAGTACGCCCGCCAGGATTCCCCACAGCGCCAATCCGGCTCCATATCCCAGGATCAGGCGCATCACATCGGGCGGTTTTGCTCCGAGCGCCATTCGAATCCCAATTTCCCTCGTTCGTTGGCCCATCCACTGAGAGACCACCGCATAAAGTCCCACGGCCGCGAGCACGAGTGCGAGGAAGCTAAAACTTCCCAATATTCCCGCGGCCATCCGTGGCTGCCAGAGTGAGTCGTCAACTTGGTCGGACATCGTTTTCACCGCGAAGCTCGGCAAGGTTGCGTCAAGCGCCGCGACCGCATTGCGCACTGCCGGAAGCAGGCTTGTGGGATTTTCCGAAGTGTGAATGATAAACTTCGAGGTTCCGTTGTAATTTTGGAATTCTGGCAAGTAAAGCAGCAGTGGTGGATCGGCCGTAAGTGAACGATATTTAGCATCTGCGGATACGCCGATAATCTCGATTGGAGGCCGCGGCGCTCCCTCCCACGATGGCCACTCAAAGCGTTTACCCACAACATTCTGACCCGGCCAAAGGCGCTGCGCGAGCCGCTGGCTCACGATCGCAACCAGCTGCGCCCCGGCTCTGTCCCGTGGCGTAAAATCTCTGCCCTGCAGAATCGGAATGCCCATGGTCTGGAAATAGTTGGGTGCCACTTCATTCATATCGACTCGAATGCCCACCTCGAACTCGTGCCCGCGGTAATATTCCAGCGGAGGAGCTTGGCCTTCGTAAAAAATCGAGACCCGGCTGCTCCAATCTTCCGGTGGAACCGTGGCGGCGAGGCTTGCGGACTGAACTCCTGGAATCTGATCGACTCGCGCCAGGAGTTCCTCGTAGAATCGTTGCGCTTGCGGCTCCGAGTATCCCTGGTTGCTGGGAGAAATTGACATCATCAGCAGATTGCTGGTGTGGAACCCGGGATCCTGATTCACAAGCTTCTGCATTTTTCGCACGGTCACGCCTGCCACGACCAGCAAAACCAAAGAAAGCGCGACCTGCGAGGAGACCAGCACGCTCCTCAGACGCGAGCGCCGTCCCCCTCCCGGAGTGTTGTCCTTCAACGTCACGACCAGGTCAGGTGTTGAAGATTGCAGGGCGGGTGCAAGAGAGAACAAGACTCCCGTAAGCAAAGCCACTACAACCGTGAACCCGAGCACGCGTGCATCCGGCGTTGTATCCACGTTCCGCAGTGCGTAGAGCGGTTGGCGGAACGCAAGTATCAGACTGCTGGTCCACGGCGCGAGCAGCAGACCGAGTCCGCCAGCCAGCAGAGAAAGCAACAATCCCTCCGTCAACAATTGCCTCACCAAATGACCACGGCTTGCTCCAAGCGCCAATCGCATCGCAATCTCTCTTCGTCGCGAGTCGGCGCGGGACAGCAACAAATTTGCGACATTGCTGCAAGTGATCACCAGGAGCAGTCCCACCGAAGCGATCAGCAGCCCAAAAAATTTTTGAAGAGCGGCGCGGTCGTCCGGGTCCATCCCAAAGCTTGGGATTAAATCCACGCCGCGGTGCTCATTCGATTCCGGGTACGCCGTTGCCAGGCGGCCTGCGATCATCTGCATTTCGCTGCGAGCTTCGGCGAGGCCGACGTTGGGCTTCAATCGGCCAAAAATCTGAATCCATCCCGAATTCCGGTTATGAAGTACTCCGCGCGACATTCGAGGGATGGCCTCAGGTTGCATGGTCAGGGGCAGCCAAACGTCCGTAGGCGAGCCCACGGTAATTTCCGCAAATTGTGCCGGAGCGACTCCCACGACAGTAAAACTATGGCCATTGAGCTGGACATTTTTCCCGGCGATCTCCGGATTCGAGCCGTAGATTTTTTGCCACATCCCATAGCTCAGCACAACGACTGGCGCCTCATCGTCCGTTTGTACATCTTCCGGCGCGATCAAGCGGCCCAGCGCGGGACTTACCCCCAGCACGGAAAAGTAGTTCCCAGAGACCAACTCTCCGGTGATGCGCTCGGTTGTTCCGTGAGTTAGCGCGAGGGCAGCGCGGCAGTGGGCGGCGATCCCTGCGAAAGAATGATTCTGGTTGCGGTAATCAAGGTAGTCGGGATAGCCAAAAGAAAAATCTGGATTGTTTTTCTGCAAGCGCTCGAAAATGACTAGCTCATTCGGGTTCGCCACGCCGGGAACAGGCCGAATCAGCACAGCATTGATAATCGTAAACATGGCCGTGTTTGCGCCAATTCCCAACGCCAGGGTCAGAATGCACACGAGCGCAAATCCTGGATTCCTCCGGAGTCCTCGCAGCGCATACCGCAGATCCTGCATGAATGTTTCCAGCATTGGCAATCCTTGAAGCTCGCGATGGGTTTTGCGAAGCTGCGCCATTCCACCACGTTTCACGCGCGCTGCCCGGCCTGGCTCTTCGGCGTCATTCACCTTGTGCCAGAACTCGCATCGGCGAAAACATCACGTCATCCTGCGCTTCAATTCGCAAGATTTTCGTGGGCTACTCGTGCCGCAGCGCCGCCATGGGGTCGACGCGCATCGCTCTTCTCGCTGGAATGTAGGACGCTGAGAGCGCCACCAGTGTTAACAAGGTCGCAACCGCCAGGAACGTCAGCGGATCGGTTGCGCTTACGCCGAAGAGCAAACTCGCCATCAGCCGCGTCAGGGCCAGTGCCGCCGCGATTCCAGCCGCGATTCCCAGCAGCGCCGCGCGTGCCCCTTGGCCGAGGACTAGCCGCAATACGGCTCCCCGCTCCGCACCAACCGCTATTCGAATGCCCATCTCCTGCGTCCGTTGGTTCACGGAGTAGGACATCACGCCATAAATGCCAACGCTCGTGAGCAGCAGAGCCGCACCCGCGAACACGCCAAGCAAAATCATGTACAGCCGCCGCCGCGCCAGCGATGCAGAGAGAACTTGCTCCAGCGTCTCTATCTTCGAGATCGGTTGGTTCTTGTTCACCGCCCAAATCGCCGCCTTCACCGCGGGAACCAGTCGAAACAAATCCCCGTCGCTGCGCACCACAAGCGTGTTGAAGAGCTGCGGGAACTGAAAATAAGGCCAATAAATCATCGGACCAACGGCCTCGTCCAAACCGTTCGTCTTGACGTCGCCCACGACTCCCACAATCTCGCCTGTCAGCGGTGGCCCCCAATCTTTCATCGTGACGACCTGTCCGAGCGGATTTTCACGCGGCCAGTATTGGCGGGCCATCGTTTCGTTGATCACCATCACGCGCTTTCCGTTCGGGTTGTCGGCGTCTGCGAATTCGCGCCCAGCAAGCAGCGGGATGCCCATGGTCCGAAAATAACTGGCATCGACGCTCCGAATGTCCGCGGAGGGTTCGTCGTTGGCCGGCGGAAGTGGCCGCCCTTCGATCACGAAATCCGTGCTCGCGCCTCCTGTGATCGGGAGCGCCGTCACCAAACCTGCCGACCGCACACCAGCAATGCTCCGCACGCTTGCGAGCATCTGTTGCAGGAGCACCGCGCTCTTCACGTCTCGCTCGGGATATTCCGTTGGCGAAAGAAAGAGGCCTATCGTGAGGACACTAGTCTGGCTGAATCCAGGATTCACGCGCAGCAATCGCACAAAACTATTGCCGAGCAGTCCTGCTCCCACCAACAGCACCACGGCCAGCGCGAATTGCGGTACGACCAATGACCGGCTGGATCCGCGTCGCCCTCCGCCGGGTGAAGCCGCGGCTCCTGCTTTGAGCGATGTATTCAAATCCGTCTTCGTGCTCGATAGCGCCGGAGCCAACCCGAAGAGCAATGCCGAAAAACACGAAACAAGCAGCGCGAAGCCCAAAACTCGCCAATCCACACTGATATCTCCAAACCTCGGCAGGTCTCGCGAATCAAGCGCTACGATAAACTGCAAACTCCACGCTGCGATTCCCAGACCCAGCGCCGCTCCTGGCAGCGCTAACATCAGACACTCCGTCAGCAGCTGCCTCGCGAGCCGCCCGCGCCCCGCTCCCAGCGCCGCGCGCAGCGAATACTCTTTTTCGCGCCCCGCCGCCCGTGCAAGCAGCAGATTCGCCAAATTGGCACACGCCATCACCAACAGCAGACCCACCGCACAAACCAAAACCATCAGCGCTGGCTGCACGGGCGCCACCATGCTCTTCTTTAGCGAAACTGCTGCAAGCGCCATATCCGGGTCGTCCGTTCTGTTCTGTTTCTCAATTCGTTCTCCGAGCGCCAATATCTCTCCCTGCGCGTTCCCGAGCGTCTGCTCAGCGCGGAGGTCGGCAATCACCGTCAACAAGTGTGCGCGCCGGTTATCTCGAAACTGGCCGTGTGGCACCAGCGGGCACCATAGCTCCGATCTTTCCGGATAGTCGAACCCTCGCGGCATCACACCGAGGACACGGTAATTCTCCGCGTTTATCCGCAGCGTTCTGCCTACGATTCCGCTGTCTGCGCCGAAGTGCCTTTGCCACAGTGCGTAACTCAGCACCGTGACGCGATTGTCCGCGCCCGGGGCGTCATCCTCGCCTGCGATCATTCTGCCCAGTGCCGGTTTGCTCCCGAACGCCGCAAAGAAATTTCCAGAGACCAGTGCGCCCGGAACTTGTTCCGGTTCTCCGTCGCCCGTCAAATTGAAACTCCATTCCCGAAACGCGGAGATATTTTCGATGGCCTTGGCATCGCGCTCGAGATCATTGAAGTTCGCATACGTCGCATTTGCAAAAAGGAAGGACGCGCCCAGCGCGCTGCTCCCCGGATGCCTCTCTTCTATGCGCACCAGCCGCTCGTGATTGGGGTAGGGAAGTGGACGAAGCAACACGGAATTGACCACGCTGAAGATCGCCGTACTCGCTCCAATGCCGAGCCCCAGCGTTAGAACGCACACCAATGTGAACCCCGGACTCTTCCGCAGTGTTCGCAGCGCATACCGAACGTCTTGGAAAAAAGTTTCAAACGCAAGCCAACCGTGAAGTTCGCGGTGTGTCTCTCGAAGCTGGGTCATTCCGCCCAGCCGCACCTTTGCGGCTCGCTGTGCTTCTTCGATCGTCATGCCCCGCCGCAGGTTTTCTTCCGTGAGCATCTCGAGGTGCTGCTGAAGCTCTTGCGAAAAATCTTCATCGACGCGGCGCATCGATAACCAGCCGCGAATTCGCGCGCCCAGCACTTGCATCCAGCCAAACATGGCATCACCCCCGCTCTGCGATCCGCAATACTCGCCCAATCACTCCGCTTATGCGCTCCCAATTCTCCGCCTCAGCCGCCAGTCGCTTCCGGCCTGCTCGCGTGATGGAATAAAACTTGGCTTTGCGATTGTTGTCCGATGCGCCCCAGGCACCGGAAATCCATCCTCGTTGCAGCAGCCGCACCAGCGACGCATAAATCGTTCCTTGATTGATCTGCAGAGCCTCCTCGCTGATCTGCTCGATTCGCCTCGCGATTCCGTAGCCGTGCTGCGGCCCCATCGCGGCCAGCGTCTTCAGCACCATCAAATCCAATGTCCCCTGCAGAATCTCCGATTTCCCTTCCGCCATGCTTCCTCCTGTGGTGCGACCACAGGAGTATTCCAGCCTTCCTGTGGCATGTCAACAGGAAATGCCCGGGCCACAACTTGCGTTGACTCCTTCCATCCCAGCTTCTTTCGCCTTCCCCGCTGGCGGAAACCGAACACAAACCTGCTTTCACGGCTTGGCAGCATTCGCGGATTGAAATAACATACTCATTCGTTCCAAATTGTTTTCTTTCTCGTTGTTGTTTAGGGTTTTCGCCACCTAGCAAATCTTTCATGTGAAGTGGAGAGCCATGCGGCCACGTCAGAGTGTTCTGCCTGTCATCTGTTTGTTTGCGGGGACTTGTTTATTCTTCACCGCCGGCAGGGCCATCGCGCACGCCATCTTGCTGGAATCCACTCCCGCGGCCAACAGCAGCGTCGTCGGCCCTGACATCCCCATCAAGCTGCGCTTCAATGTTCGTATCGACGCGACCCGTTCACGGCTTACTCTCGTCCGGCCCGACGCTTCCGTACAAACGCTGGTCATCAGTAAGGGTACATCGGCGGACATACTTGCCTCGCAAGCCCAAGGCTTGACTCCCGGTGAATATCGCATCCGCTGGCAGGCTTTGGCTTCTGATGGACATATCACGCGGGGAGAAATCCCCTTCCAAGCCGCGCGGCCTTAAGACCCTTCATGGCCCGGCTCCTCCAAGTCTTCGGCTTCTTGTCTGTCCTGTTCCGCGGGGCGACTTTAACTTTTCAATCGCTCACCATCGGCGGCATCGTCTTTCTCAACTTCGTCTTGCGCAGCAGGAACCTGCAATCTGAAACCGTTAACCATGCCTGCCTTCGCTGGATTCGCCGCGCGGCGATCGCATTGGCGCTCATGCAAGTTGCCTACATTTTGTCGAGCGCGTTGATCTTGATGCAGTCCGCGGATATGACCCTTGGGGATGTCAGCGGAGCGAATTTTGTCCTTGCCGGCGTTCTTGCCATTGTCTCCGCGTTGACCATTGCAGCTCTGGCCGGAGCTCAGTCTCCAAAAATTTACGCAGCCATGCTGCTCCCAGCTGCCCTAATCCTGCTTTCCTCCGTAATGACCAGCCACGCCATGGCCCGCCTTGAATACCGCTTTCCGTTGGCGATTGTTACAGCGTTCCATCAAGGCGCCACAGCTATATGGATCGGCGGTCTCCTCTATCTTCTGATCGCCATCCCACGTTCGCCCGATAACTCGTTCGCGCGGCAAATGATTGCGCGCTTTTCAAAACTCGCGTTGATCAGCGTAGCCGTGCTCGCCGCCGCCGGATTTACCTTGGGATTTGCCTACGTCGGTTCGCTCCACGCCGTCTATGGCACTTCTTACGGCATCATGGTGGCTACAAAAACCGTCCTCTTTGGGATTCTCTTGCTGCTCGGGGTTCTGAACTTTCAGATCGCCCGTTCCCCATCCGGCGGTTCCCTGATCGCTGCCCTAAAGCGCTTCGGCGAAGCGGAAATAGGCATAGGAATCAGCGTGATTCTCACCGCCGCCTCGCTGACCTCTCTTCCTCCTGCGGTGGATCTCACCACGGACCGCGTTTCTGCCCAGGAGATTGCCGCTCGCACGGCACCGCATGTCCCCCGCCTGGCAAGCCCTCCCCTGCGGGACCTTCCCGAAGATATTTACGCCGCGCAGGTAAAATCGTTTGACGCCGGCCCTCTCTCTTCCGCCTCTTTTGTTCCCGGGCAGGCCGGAACGCGCCCTAATACGCCCGCCGAAAAAGCCTGGTCGGAGTACAACCACCACTGGGCTGGCATCGTCGTTTTGGCTATCGGGCTTCTTTCTTTTCTCGCGCAAGCCAGGCATTTCCCGTGGGCGCGCAACTGGCCCCTCATCTTTTTCGGGCTGGCCGCGTTCCTCTTCTTGCGAAGTGATCCCGAGACTTGGCCTCTCGGCCCTAATGGCTTTTGGGTCACGCTCCAGGATCCAGAAGTCCTCCTTCATCGTATCTTCGTCGTGCTCGTGATTGCCCTGGCGATCTTTGAATGGCGCGTGCAAACCGGCCGGGTCGCCACCGAACGCGCTCGATTGATTTTTCCGGCACTCGTAGCAGTCGCCAGCGCTCTCCTTCTCACTCACTCCCACAGCCTCGGCAACATTAAAGAAGAAGTCCTCGCGGAGCTGAGTCATGCCCCCATCGCGGTTCTGGGCATCGTAGCCGGCTGGTCGCGCTGGCTGGAGCTGCGTCTACCATCGGAAAACAAAATGCGGGACCGTCTGGCCTGGCTCTGGCCAGCCTGCCTCGTTCTTATCGGTCTTCTTCTCTTGAACTACCGCGAAATGTAGCCACTCGCCGCGTCTCGAATCGGCTCCGCTCGGCGGCCTCGCCTGTCCCTAATGCGCCTCTTCCGTTTGAAACTCGCCTTCCCATCGCGCGATCACCACGCAAGCGACGCAATTGCCTAACACCGTAACGACTGTTCGTCCCATGTCCATCAGCTGATCGATGGCAAATAGTAAAAACAAGGGTTCCATCGGCAAATGAAACGAAGTAGCCGCGCCGAAAACGATCAGCAGGGAACCCCGCGCCACACCCGCCGTCCCTTTGCTGCTGATCAACAGCGTGAGCAGCATCATGAGTTGTTGTCCAACCGAAAGGTGCATCCCCGCGGCCTGCGCCACAAAAATCAGCGCCAGCGATTGATAAATGGCCGCTCCATCCATGTTAAAGCTGTAGCCCGTGGGCAAAACGAAGGCCACCGTCTCCCGCGGCACGCCGAACAATTCCATTTCCTCGAGTGCGCGCGGCAGCGTCGCTTCGGAACTCGCCGTAGCGAACGCAATCGTCAGCGGCTCGGTGACCGCGCGCAGAAATCGCTTGATGGGTATTCGCGCCAGCAGCGCAATTGGAAACAACACGCACACCACAAAAAATAGCAGCGCCGCATACATGGTCCCCAATAGCTTGAGCAACGGCAGCAGCACTCCCAGTCCGAGATGCCCGATCGTGTAAGCCACCGAGCCAAATACGCCAATCGGCGCCGCGTACATCACCAGGTTCGTGAACTTGAACATCGTCTCCGAAAGGCTTCCGGCGAAGTCCAGCATCGGGCGCCGCTTCGGCTCCGGCACCAGGATCAGCGCCATGGCGAACAGCACGCTGAACACGACCACTTGCAGCAGCTGGCCTTCCGCCACGGACTTGGCAATGCTCTCGGGAAAAATGTCGATGATGAGCTGCGTCGCCGTGTGTGGCACCACCTTAAGCGTTTCGCCGGCCGCCGCAGCCGGCAAGCTCACGCCATAGCCCGCGCCGCTCAGGTTGATGGCCGCAAAGCCGATGAGCATCGCCAGCGTCGAAACCACCTCGAAGTAAACCAGCGACTTGACCGCCAGCCGCCCCACTTTCTTCAAATCCGCGTGCCCCGCAATTCCCACCACCAGCGTCCCAAAAAGCAGCGGCGCAATAATCACCTTGATCAGCCGCAAGAAAATCGTGCCCAGCAGTTGCAGTTTGATCGCAACGTTCGGCCAGTCGTGGCCCAATTCCGCGCCCGCCAATAATCCAACAAAAATCCACCCAGTCAGCGAGCGCCGCGACGTGGCATACGCCGCGATCAATAGAATCGCCGCCCAGCGCAAAATCACCAGCATCATCGTAGGG
Organism: Candidatus Acidiferrum sp.; assembly: GCA_041486245.1. Lineage (GTDB taxonomy): Bacteria > Acidobacteriota > Terriglobia > Acidiferrales > UBA7541 > Acidiferrum. The sequence continues at coordinate 5,673 of JBGPLB010000072.1, read as the reverse complement.
AAAAGCACCATGTCCCAACTCGCCAGCAGCGAGGCCGCAATCGCCACAGTCGCCGCAACAATCACCGCTCCCAGAAGTTTGTTTTTCATCGGCCCCTAGTCGAATTTCACATCGGTCGCGAACGGTATGCCGGATACGCCTGCGTGTCAATGGCCTCGCGCCTGTGCACGCACGCTGGCGTGCCACCATTGAGTGCGCATAACTCGCTTCCGGGCTGGGCAACCCGGACGAGTTTTCTTGATTCTGAATGGCATATTGGTCGTTCCTCAGGGTGTGTGGCAGAGCACGTAGTTAAAAAGTGCGTCGCCGCCCTTAGAACTCTCTGCGTGCGAGGTGTCGTTATGCGACACATGTGCTGGACGATTCTTCCCGCTCTTCTTTGCTGCCCACTTCTCTCCGTGTTGGCTGTCAACGCTCAGGACCAGCCGCCTGCCAAGAACCAGAACGCCACGAACAAACCGAAACACACGAAAGACCGCAAGAGCCCAGTCAGCAAGCTCGCCAAGGAAAGCGCTCCCTTCAACACTTGGCTCGCCGAGGAAGCGATCTACATCATCACAAAAGAGGAGCGCGACGCCTTCCTGCGTCTCACCACGAACGAAGAGCGCGAGCAATTCATCGAGGAATTTTGGCGGCGCCGCAATCCCGATCCCGACTCTCCGGAGAATACCTACCGCGAAGAACACTACCGCCGCATCGCCTACGCCAACGAACGCTTCGCTTCTGGCGTTCCGGGCTGGAAAACCGATCGCGGACACATGTACATCCTCTGGGGACCGCCCGATGAAATCGATTCGCATCCCGCTGGTGGCGCCTATGATCGTCCACCAGAACAAGGCGGCGGATCGACCACGACGTATCCTTGGGAACTCTGGCGCTACCGCCACCTGGAAGATATTGGCGACAACATTGAGCTCGAATTTGTCGATCCGAGCGGTTCCGGCGAATATCACTTAACAATGGACCCCGGTGAAAAGGATGCTCTGGCGCACGTCCCGGGCGCGGGCCCCAGCCTCTCCGAGATTATGGGCGCGCCACGCTCTCAGCGCTTCAGCAACACCAACGGCACCACTCTCCCCGCTCCGATCGGCGGCCCCTCCGCCGGCATGGACGAGTTCGACATCAGCGACCGCTTTTTCAAAGTCCAGCGTCCGCCAGAACACTTGAAAGATCTGTCTGCGATGGTCACCGCGCGCATCGTGCGCAATCAAATTCACATGGACTACCGCTTTGATTTTCTCCGTGTAACTCGCGATTCCGTTCTCGTGCCCATCACCTTGCAGGTAGCCAATCGCGACTTGAGTTTCAAGGGCAAAGACGGCGTGCAATCCGCGGTCCTGAATCTGTATGGCCGCATCACCACGCTCAGTGGCCGCGTTGTCCAAACCTTCGAAGACGTTATCTCCCGCGATTTTCCTGACTCCCTCTACCAGACCTCCGTCAACTTGTCTTCCATCTACCAGAAGTCCGTCCCCTTGCGCTCGGGCTTGTACCGCCTCGATGTCGTCCTCAAAGACGTGCAAAGCGGCAACGTAGGCGTGATCGATGCCGCTCTGCGCGTCCCGCTCTACGAAGAAGAATCGCTCGACGCCAGCTCGCTCATCCTCGCCGACCAAATCCGCCCCGTCCCCGCCAGTCAAGTCGGCCAAGGCCCCTTCGTCCTCGGCAATTACAAGGTTCGCCCTCGAATCAACCCCGAATTCTCCTCCGCGGACAACATGGGCATCTTTTTGCAGCTCTATAATTTGAAACTCGACACCCAATCGCACAAATCAAATGTCTCCGTCGCGTATCGCATCGTCAAAGACCGCCAGCAAGTCTGGAAGCAAGACGAATCTTCCGAACAGCTCCAGCAATCCCGCGAACAAATCACCCTCGAGCACAACCTGCCTCTGGCCTCTCTCGCTCCCGGCCGTTACTCCCTCGAGGTCTACGTCGTCGATCTTCTCACCAATCAAACCGTCACCCGTACCGCCGACTTCACGGTTAAGCCCACGCCCGCCGCCAAACCGACCACGTGAGCTAAAATCAAGCCAAGACCCGCGTTCTTAAACCTAACTCGGGGCACGCGGGTGACAGGATCATACCGGCCAACTGCGGGCTGGCTGCCACATACGCCGTTTCGCGTCTGCGGGGTTTGACCACACTCCAACCACGGTGACAATCGCATCGCGAACCGCTTGACGATTTCTATCCTTAGATTTCTATTGACAAATAGTAACTCTTGGCATACACTGTTTTTTGTAGATTATTGGGTCTTCTACCTGTAGCGCCAGCGTCTCGCTGGCGTTTTTGCTTTCTGGGGATTACTCCTACGCCCTAACTCCTTCATTCGCAATACTTACGAAACGGGCCCCATTTTGCACAATTTTAGTGCAAATCGGCGCCAGCAAGTTATTTAGAATCAATACTTGCGCAACACTCTGCAAGTGTTGATTCTAATCGACTTACAGAAAACCTAAACTCTTTAGAATGAACACTTACTAAAAAAAGGGGGAGGGGGCCAGATATGGTTAACCTGTAAGAGGCGGTCGCGTCCAAGCTCGGCCCTTGCCTCTGGGACGCCCAATCCTCCTGATTACTCGCTGGGTTTCGCGCCCGGAATGCGGCCTTTGATAAGTTTGATTTGGCCGTTGTGATTGGCCTCGTGCTCGGTGACGTGGAACCATTTGCAGTAATTGTTAGTTGGTCCCCAGGGGAAATCTTTGTCGATGGCCATTAGCCACTGATTGTCACGCTTGCGGAATTCAGCCAGGGTCTTCTCACGCGTCTCTTTAAGGAGATTCACGTAGTAGTCGAGATTGTTACCGGTGATGGCTTTGCGCGCAGCGTCGCCAAGATTCATGGGTATGTCCCACTTTTGCTTGACGTTGTCCGCCCAACTGCCCCACTTCTTGCCTTCGAAAGTAGCCAGCTGATAATAAGTTTCCGTAGCCACGAGGTGTAAGAGCAGCGCGCCAATCCGATTGGCTTTTTCATCGAGGAGAAAATCAAGCTCCTGCACAGACATGCCTTTTGTGGAGGTATACACCTGTGAGCGCATAAAACCCATCATCGAAGTGAGCGTACCAATTTGAGGCGAGTAGCCTTTTCGCGGTCCCACGATCGTATCCGAGTCATCGATGGACGCCGCAGGTGATGCCGGTGCTAAGCCTGGAAACGCGACAGCAAGCGCCGCACTCGTCCGTATAAAGTCTCTGCGGGTGGGCCAACATCCGCATGCTGCGTGTGAGGTCATGGGAACCTCCACCATTAAAAATGCGAGCGCGTCGCGCTCGGGTAGGAACAACGCGGATGATAACAGCGAGGACGGTCGTCGGACAACGGGGACCTTCCTCTGAGTGTTAATCTGATCGCAGCGATATCTTAGTTGCGAAAGCGACGGAATGAGGAGAAGGCATGAAGACGCTGCTGGCGCTTGCCGTATCTGTTCTTGTTTTGTTCCCAACTTGCCTGCGCGCTGCCCCTCCAAAGCCAGCGTTGGAAGTCGTGGTCCTGGGTTCTGGCGGACCGCGCTCGTTCGGCAGGGCCGGGTCAAGTTACATCGTGCTGGTCGGAGGAACCCCGCGGATTTTGGTGGATGCCGGACCGGGTGCGTTCTTGCGAATCGGAGAATTGGACCTGGACTTGGACAAAGTAGATACGGTTTTGCTGACGCATCTGCATATCGATCACAGCTCAGACCTGGCGGCTTTCTTCAACGCGCGAGCTCTTACCAGTGACGGACCAATCGCCTACCGCGTGTTTGGCCCGGACGGCGCAGGACTCTTCCCCAAGACCTCGCGATTTGTAAATTTGCTGGTGGGAGAAGACGGCGCGTTTGCGTATCAGAAGACGTTTGGCGCGCGGGAATCGTTCACGGTTCGCGATCTGGCCATCACCATGGATTCCGGGCGCACGAAAATTCTGGATGAGGATGGCTTGCTCGTGGAAGAAATTGCGACGCATCACGGCGACTGTCCGTCAGTGGCGTATCGAATCTCTCATAAGGGAGTCGCCGTGGTCTTCTCCGGGGACATGGATGCCTCAGCGCTGCCGAATCTGATGCAATTGGCGAAAAATGCGGATTTGCTGATCTTTAATTGCGCTGTGCTTAACCCTCCGGATTCGCCTTCGCAACTGTACGATTTGCATACACCGCCCAGGAAAATTGGCGAAGCCGCCCGCGAGAGTGGAGTAAAAAGTCTGCTGCTGAGCCATCTTGCTCCAAACGTGGAAGGCCAGGAGGCAGCAGTCCGGAAATCGATTCGTGCGTCCTATGCAGGGCCGGTCGCATTCGCGAGCGATAAGCTGCACGTCCCGGTCGCAAAGTGAACGAGAAATTCGAGCAGATGCGGCTTGCGGACTAGAGTTTAACGACTACATGCCAGGTAAAAGCGCGCATCGGAAGGTGACCCACTCCCCGGTAGTGAATCAGTTTCCGGTAATGCGTGCCAGGACTCTAAGGAACCGTATTCGTTCGCTTGACAGAAGACACGCATGGGGGTACACGGGAATTAGAGGTGGCAATCGTGAAAATCGTAGTGATCGGCGGCACTGGACTCATCGGATCAAAGCTCGTCACCAAGCTTCTTGAGCAGGGACACGAGGCAATAGCGGCGTCACCCAAATCGGGTGTCAACACTCTCACCGGCGAGGGACTGGCCGAAGCGCTAAAGGGCGCGTCGGTGGTCGTTGATGTAACGAACTCTCCTTCCTGGGAAGACGCGGCCGTGCTGAAGTTCTTCGAAACATCAACCCGTAACCAGCTCACCTATGAAGCAGCCGCGGGCGTAGGACATCATGTTGCGTTGTCAGTCGTAGGAACGGAACGTCTGCTCGCAAGCGGTTTCTTCCGCGCAAAAATGGCCCAGGAGAACCTGATCAAAGCTTCCTCGATTCCTTACACAATTATCCGCGCAACGCAGTTCTTCGAATTCGTCAAGGGCATTGCGGATTTCTCCACCGAGGGCAACAAAGTACGTTTGCCAACTGCGCTCATCCAGCCCATGGCGGCTGACGATGTTGCCAGTGCGGTGGGCCGGATCGCGACGGGCGCGCCAGTGAATGGCACCGTTGAAATAGGAGGGCCGGAGAAATTTCGTCTCGATGAACTCGGCCGACAATACTTGGCCGCAAACAAGGATTCGCGCGAGGTTGTCGCAGACCCGAACGCCCGCTACTACGGCGTGGAGCTTAGCGAGAGGACACTCCTTCCCAGCGATGGCGCACGACTCAGCGAGACCCGTTTCGCGGACTGGTTCAAACATTCCGCACTTCGGGCACATGCCTGAGTAAGCGGTAATCGGAAACTGACACATTACCCAGTCCCCTTACAATTCGCATCTTCCACCGCAAATCGTCTAAAGTGTTTCTGAAATTCCATGGACACGGAAACCACATGAACCACACTCGCGCACTTTTCGTCGTTCTCAGCGTTGCTTGTTCAATCTTATTTCTATCTACCGCCCAAGCCCGCGTCCCCAAAACCGTCATTTATAAAGTCGGCGTGATGAACCGCCAGTTCACTCCACCCGAACCTTACGATTGGCGGGGCGCAAAAACCCACTCCCTCGTCGCCGACATCTGGTATCCCGCCGATCCCTCCTCCGTTGAGCAGCCTCAATGGATCGGCTCCCCCGATGCACCTTTCGGCAGCGCTGGCAAGGCCGCTCGCGACGCCAAGCTCATCGC
>JBGPLB010000071.1:0-22123 GCA_041486245.1 Candidatus Acidiferrum sp. | reverse complement strand
GGGCGCAAAAACCCACTCCCTCGTCGCCGACATCTGGTATCCCGCCGATCCCTCCTCCGTTGAGCAGCCTCAATGGATCGGCTCCCCCGATGCACCTTTCGGCAGCGCTGGCAAGGCCGCTCGCGACGCCAAGCTCATCGCCACACCAGAAAAATTCCCGCTGATTCTGCTCTCCCATGGCATCGGCGGCTCTGCGTACATGATGGCTTGGCTCGGCTCCGCGCTCGCCGCGCACGGTTTCATCACCGCCGCCGTAAATCATCCCGGCAACAATTCGCTCGAAGACTACACAATTCCCGGCGCAATTCTCTGGGGCCAGCGCGCCCACGACCTGAGCGCCCTTCTCGATCAACTCCTCGCCGACTCTACCTTTGGCCCCCGCATCGACGCCAAGCGCGTGGGCGCAGCCGGTTTTTCTCTCGGCGGGCTTTCCGTAATCGAACTCGCAGGCGGCGTCGCTGAGCTTTCTCGCTACCAGGATTTTTGCCAATCTCCCCGCGCCGATCGTATGTGCGCCGATACGCTTGAGTACCCAGGCCTTCTCGCTAAAGCCACCGCTCTCGCCAAAACCGATCCCGCTATGCAAGCCGCTCTTAGCGAAAGCTCCAAATCGCATCGCGAGCCGCGCATCCGCGCCATCTTTGCCATCGCGCCCGCGATCGGCCCCGCCTTCGATCCCGACTCGCTCGCAAAAATTTCCATTCCTACGCAAATTGTCGCCGGCGCAGCCGATGAGGTCGTCCCCATCGAATCCAGCGCCAAGTTCTTCGCCGCTCACATCCCGGGCGCGCAGCTCACTATCATTCAAGAAGTGGGCCATTACACCTTTCTCGCGACTTGCGCGGAACTCGGACGCCGCACGCAACCCAAGCTCTGCCTCGACCGGGCGGGCATCCTCCGCGATGAAATCCACACGCAAACAGCCAACCTCGCCTACCATTTTTTCGAAACGAATTTGAAGTGAGAAGGGAGAATTGCGGCGAACCTCGAAGCCTCATCGCGGCTCTCGGCGCGTTTTGCAGAATTTACCAGTCACCAGTCACGAGTCACCAGTCACGAGTCACCAGTCACGAGTCACTGGGCCACTTCACTCGTTCAACTTCGGAATGGAGATTAAGCGAGAACTATAGAAGTTCAACTCGGCAGCAGCGTTCGCCTCTTTGGAATACTTTTTTCGCGATACAAGTCGCGGTCCGCCGCGCCCAAAATCTCGTTCACCGTCTCTCCGTCACCCGGATAAACGGCAGTCCCGATGCTCACCGAAATTTGCGGTATTTCTCCATCTTCCGCCAAGCGCTTCGAAATTCTCTGCGCTACCAGCCGCGCCGCTTCCGCATCCGTCTCCGGCAAGATCAGCACAAACTCGTCGCCGCCGTACCGCGCCGCTGTATCCATCTCCCGCGAATATAGCCGCAGCATATCCGCCAGCCGGCACAACGCCCGGCTGCCCGTTAGGTGGCCATGCACGTCGTTTATCTTCTTGAGCCCATCCAAGTCCAGAAGCAAAACTACAAACGGCCGCTCGTTTCTTCCATATCGCTTTATCTCCGACTCCAGCGCCTCCACGAGCTGGCGGTAGTTGGCAAGTCCGGTCAGCGGATCACTCACCGCCAAGTTCCGAACGCGCTCCACCGCCCGCCGGTGTTCCGTTACTTCCGCAGCCAAAGCCAGCGTCGTGATGGCCATGATCCCCATGAACAGCTGCATCAGCAGCAGCGATGTGTTGTGCGATTCTCTGACGAATGGTCCATACCCATGCAATGTGCCCCACGCCGCGATCCCCGACAGCGCAAAGATTGCGGTCGCTGCTTTGCGTCGACCGAATCGATACGCCGCCCAGATCAGAAATGGAATGCACAAATACTCCAAAGGATAATTCTTGAGTGCCGAGTGGAATGGCTTGCCGAAGACGATCCAGCCTGCGGAAAAAAGCCCTGAAAATAGGAGAGCCAACTCCGTAATTTGCTCGCGTGTCCATGCCAAGCGGGGGTTCTCCCACCACAGCAGCAACAGCGGCGTTACGACTATGGCCCCGACCGCGTCCCCGAACCACCACGTACTCCAGATCGATCCAAACTCCGCCCAATTCGCGAAACCGCCCAGAGCCAGCGTCGTGACTCCAATCGTCGCGCTCACGGTTGTCGCCGCCATTCCTGCCAGCAGCGCAAACTTAAAAACGTCTTGTGCCCGTGCAAACGCCTCTTTTCCACGCGCAAAGCGGGTGACCAGATAGCATCCCGCTAAGCCCTCCAGCGTATTCCCGGTCGCGATTCCGATGGATGTCTCCACGGTACCCATCGTCGTCAGATTCACCAGAAACGCGCCAACCAGAATGCCCGGCCAAACTTTATAGCCGTAGACCAGCAACGCCGCTATCGCGATCCCCGTACACGGCCAAACTGCCGTCGCGCTCGCATTTACATACGCTAGTTGCAGCCCCAGCTTCCCCGCGACGAAATACACCACGGCCAGCAGCGCCACCGTCGCCAAACTCTTGAGCTCATCCGAACGCGTCATTCCGCATTCTCCGTCTCCCCAGTAGAAACCTAAGGGGAGTGCACAAGAAACTACTTGAATACACGACAAGCGTCCCGTTTTGGGCCAACCTGTACACCCAAACGCTACCCTATTTCATCGTAAATTCCTATATTACTAGAGGTTTCGAGCCGACGAGCACCAAACTAACTCTTGTTTTACAACTTAGATAATCCCTGCATTCAATCCCGGACAGTTCCTGCCACAACTCCCATTTTGGAATCCTGCTGTTAATCCTTACTGTCGTCTGGCTTGGGCAAGAGCTGTTCACGCGCTGTCAGCCAGGCATCGAGATGTCCGCGCCCCATTCCCTGAAGGGTATGGACCAAGATTCCCGCCACCCTTCGGAACTCATCCAGGCCACCAGTCCCTTGCCGCTGATGTCCGCGCCGAACGCCAATTCGAACCAGAACTCGATGCCCGTGCCCTGCTTCAGGGCTTTAACTCCGCGAACCGCCATTCCCCCTTCGCTTAGATTGACGATCCGTGCCTGCTGCTCTGCCTCTCCGTCCTTCAGTGTCACCGGCAGGTTGACGGCGTGGCGGAAGTACCGCCGCCTCTCTCGCAGCATGATCTCCTTTGCAATGGTGATGTGCAGCGCCACGCCCTCCACGTTTAGAGGCTTCCGCAGCAGAAAGTTCGCCCCGGCGTTAAGCGTGGCCGTAGACTGCCGCGCGCTCTCGACGCACGCGAAGATCGCCACTTTCGCGTTCGATGCCCCTTTTCGTACTCCTTCGATAAGCTCCAGTGCGCCAGGAAGCTGCATATCGACAAATACACCGTCGATCTTCTTTCGGTCGAGGTAATCCCTGGCGGCCTCCGCCGTTGGCACCAGCGCAAATTTGGCTTCGTATTTTTTCACGCCGCCGGAGACTGCCGTGAGCGTCGCGTAATCATTAGATACGAGCAGGAATTCTAGCTCGGACAGCGTGGACATAATGGCAGCAACTCCCTGGTTCGCGTGCGAAGGTCTTCTGGATTGGACGTACGATGGTGCACACTATCTTTATCTTCGGAAGCAAGACTCTGTCGAGACTTTCCGCGCCACCTCCTTTCAATCCATCAATCACCCACACCGTCAATCGTGCACAGAGTCAATACAAGTGCTCATCGTCTCCGCTAAATGTCTCAGTCACGGTTGTTTACCAACGCGAATCTATCCACGTTTTGACTCACCTCGCGTAGTAACATTCTTCCCGCACTGTATTCCCTCAAGAACCAAGGCCATCTCATCAAGTTTGACGGAGGCCGCTCATGTCTCAACGAATCTCCATCTTTTTCAGCAAAGTTGCGCTCTCCACGCTTGCAATTCTTTTCATTCCGTCGCTTGTCGCCGCACAGAGCAGCGCATGGGATTCCCTCAAGCAACTCGCACACGGCGACAGAATTCGCGTCGTGCAAAAAGATTCCAAATCTTTCACCGGTGAATTCCAATCGTTCACTGACGAGGCCATCATCCTCCACACCAAATCCGCCGACCAAACCATTTTGCGGCCTAACCTCCAAAGTGTTTCGATTCGCCGCGCCGGCCATCGCGGCCGCAACGCTCTCATCGGTGGGGCCATAGGTGCCGGTGTCGGCCTCGGCGCAGGCGTCGCCATTGACCGCTGCTCCCCCAACGAGATCGTCTGTACTGGCAACAAAGGCAAAGCCATCCTCACTCCCGTCTTTGGTCTGCTGGGCGCGCTCGTAGGCGCCGTCATTCCCGCCGGAAGTTGGCAGCAAATCTATCGCGCCAGCTAACTATCCTTCCCAGTCTCGCGACGGTGCCCTGCATTTAGTGCGAGGCGCAGCCCTGCGACCTTTCCTTGTCCGCTTCGTCCCGCTTCTTTCTTTATCTTTGTCGCCGCGCCCCCGTACATGTCCTGCAGTGCGAAGTGGGAAACCGCGGGAAACCGGGACGGATGGAAAGGTCCGCATTCTGCGTTCTGGGAAGTGCGAAGGAACTGCCTCGCATTGTCACGCCGGGTCTCGGTGTGTGGAGTGTTAACTACAGCCAGGGTAGAAAAGCGACGCACGTTGGACAAAGCAGTAGAAAACGTCCCGTCTGTCCCCGGCTTCCCGGCTTCCCTGGGTGTAATATGGGCCAATGAAGCCTTCTGTGCAGTGGACGGAAAACGACCTTCTGGAGTTCATTTCCACAAAACGGGAAGAAAGCCTCCAACTCGACTTCAAAGACGCCGATAGTCTCCGACCTACGGATAAGAACAAAACGGAAATTAGTAAGGACGTATCTGCCTTTGCCAACTCTGCGGGGGGAACGATCTTGTACGGGATGGCAGAATCCAAGGAGAAACCCTCTTGCGCCGAGAGACTTAGCCCCATTCACCCCAAAGAAACATCGAAGGAATGGCTGGAGCAAATCATAAACTCAAGAATTCACCCGCGCATTCAGGGGATCTTAATCAACCCCATCGAATTGAAATCGACATATCCCGAAAAATACGCCTACGTTATCTTCGTGCCCCAGGGCGCGACGGCACATCAAGCTTTCGACAAGAGATATTATAAACGATTCAATTTTGAGTCCGTACCGATGGAAGATTATGAGATTCGGCAGATTCTTAATCGAACGTCCCGCCCGAGCTACACATTAAAGCTAAAAGCGGTTCAAGTTACGGGCATGGGCGGCGGTTGTTCGTTTCGTCTGCAGTGCATCGTCCAAAACGCAAGCGCAATAGTTGGCCATGATGTGTCCCCTGTTCTTTTTGTCCCTCGGCATCTCGTTAGTCAGCCCGATGACTACACTGAGGAATTCGAGAATGTGACCTACACGAGGCTCGTTGGTAGCTGGGCTGTGTCTTCCCGCGATAGTCGGCCGGCAATTAGTTCCGCACAACCTCTGGTTCCCTATGCGTTCAACTTCGAAAAAGACATCCGGTTCTTGACGGAAATCCATGCCCTCAAGCCTCTTATCCTATACGCGAAGATTTTCGATAAATTTGGGAACGCCCTTACGACGAAGTGCGCAATACGTGTTCCAGACCTCGAGGTGACGGTAATTCAGGAAGCGAAAACGAGTGATTTGCAGGCGCCCACAGCTGGCCTCGCCTACGACGGTGCCTGATGAGATGACGGCGTCGGAAATCGGAAAATCGAGGACAGACGGGGTAGTTCTGATTTTCTGCGTAAACCGGGGACGGACGGAAGGTTCCCCGTTCTGCGTTCTGGGAAGTGCGGAGGAACTGCCTCGCATTGTCACGCCAGGCCTCGAGGTTCGGAAGGTTAACTGCACCAGGGTCGAAAAGCGATCCACGTTGGACAAAGCAGCAGAAAACGTCCCGTCTCTCCCCGGCTTCCCTGCCGATGCCAGAACTTAGGGCCTAGCTATTTGGCAACGTATCTTGCGCGGTAATCGAATTGTGTTATAGCCTTGGTCGTAAATTCTCAGCCATGAGAGAGCCAAAAGATAACGCCAGAAAGGCAACATCCGACCAGCAACAGCAGCAAGCCGCTAAGGAACAAAGGGATTTGCCGCTTTTCGCGTCTAGGAAACTGCGTCAACAAAACGAGTCCAAGGACACAGCAGCAAGCGGCGATGATCGTAGCGATGAAAGCCGTGACCTCAGCGGCCAAAGGATATTTATGTGGAAATTGTTTGATAATAAGGCTGGGATGTGGACAGCTATTTTCACGGGATTCCTTGTACTGTTCACGTATTTGCTCTATCGCGTTGCCGACCGACAGGATGAAACTGCCCGAGCCAATGAACGGGCCTTCCTCAGTCTTTCTGGTCCTTTGCTTGGACCAAGATTCAATTCGCCGAGTGGTGAATGGATTGGTCAAGAGATCTCCCTGAATTGGAATAACAGTGGCAGCACCCCTGCTAAAGATGCCGTAATCCAATCCAATGTCGAAGCATGGCCAACCGATCTGCCCACGGGGTTTGCCTTCCCAGAAACTAAGGATAGTAGGGTGAATACCGTGGTCGGACCAAAAGCCATGTATGGCACGCTTGCTCACGTCTCCAAAACTGATCTCGTCGCAGCATGGCAGAATAAATCGCGTTTGTTTTTCTGGGGCAGCGTGGTTTATAAAGATATCTTCCCAGGAGACCCGGATAGGCTCACAGAATTCTGCATAGAAATGACGCATATCACTGTCAATGGCAAGGACATTACCGATCCAAATGCCGCACTAATCGGCTTTCAATGGCAGGCATGTCGCGCACACAATTGCTATGATGAAGATTGTAAAGACTTTGACGGCAAGGTGAAGGAACTGAGAAGCAACTAATACTGCCCTGTCACTGCGCCTTGTTATTGCACCGTGCCCTATTGTGTAAAGGGAATAATCGCCCGTTAACCTCCTTTAGAATGAATACTTACAGAAAACCCAGGGGGAAGGGGCCGTTTCTGTTAACCAGAAATTCGGCGACCCTGATTGTCATAATGCTGCCGACTGGATTCCGAAGTTCTGGCTTTCACGGGCCACCGATCACGGACCACAATTCGCCAGTCCGTGCGTACCGTTGCGCCAGCACTTGCAAAGTGCCAGAATCGAGCTTGTTGCCGCATTGGCGGCACACCGGGAAACAAGTCCGCTCCTCCCGGTGTCTAAGGTAGGTGAGAGCGGACATCGGGTTTGGCATTCGCAGAGTGCCGTTCCCGGTCACAAGTCGCTCCCGGCAAGATCGGGATCGAACTCGCAAGAAGGCCTGGGTCTAACGTTCTAACGAGGCGTACTAACGTTGGACCTGATAGCAGGGTGGCCCGAGGAGCTTAATCGGGCCGGAAAGGCCGGCAGTGTCCGAATGGGCCAGCGCCCTTTCCTGGGGCCGCGATGAATCCGAACTCGTCTCTGAGCTGCAAGCAGGCTCGGAAACGGCATTCGACTGGCTCGTCACGCATTACCACGCGCCCGTTTATAACCTGATTCTGAGTATGCTCGGCGACACTTCGGACGCCGCTGACGGCTCGCAGGAAGTTTTCTTGAAGGCCTTCCGCGGGATTCGCAAGTTCCGTCAAGGCAGCTCTTTGAAAACCTGGCTCTATCGCATCGCCATTCGCGAAGCGCTCAACCACAAGCGCTGGTTCAAGCGCCATCTCCAAAAAAACGTATCGATCGACGCGGAGCCGCAAGAGGGCCACATCACGCTGGAAATTGAAGATCTGGGCGCCACACCGTTTGAACAGCTGGCTTCGCGAGAGATTCAAGTTGCCGTGCAGCACGCTTTGCAGGAAGTTCCAGACGTGTTTCGCACCGCCGTCATCCTGCGGGACCTCGAAGGCTTGAGTTACGAGGAAGTCGCCGAAGTTCTCGAGTGCAGCATTGGCACGGTGAAATCGCGCATCCTGCGCGGACGACGCGCCCTCCGGGAAGTTCTCGAGCCGCTCCTCGGGGAGCACGAACCTCAGACTTCTTCGCACAGCGCGGCGCACGGCAGTGCGCATGGCGCTATGGTCGAGCCGCGGCCGTCGCCCTTCGGCGACGCGTACTCCGCGGCGCGCCGCGTAAATGACTCTTCGCAAACTAGTTCCCTGCGGGCAAGCAACGCGGGGGAGAGGCTTCCATGAAGTGCACCACGGTTTGGACAAAACTGGCAGGCTATCTCGACGATGCTGTCACTGGAACGGCGTCCGTCGCAGAACGCGTACAGATTGGCGAGCACCTGAACGGATGCACGGTTTGCCGCGCGGAGTTGGAGCGCTTCCGCAAGCTTTCGGTTTTGCTTTCGCGCATGCCGAAAAACGTTCCTCCTTCCGATCTGGCTGTGCGTATTAAGGTGGCCGCAGCTCAGTCCCAGCAGTCTCAGGATTGGCCGAGCCGTTTCCGCAAAATGCGCGACCGCGCCGAAATACTGCTCGACAACGTTTTTCGCCCGCTCTCCGTTCCCGCCACCGGAGGAGTTTTTTCGGCAGTAGTGATTTTCGTTGTCGTTCTTCAATTGATGGTGCCGGGCATTACCGTCCGCGCGGTATCCAATGATGTGCCGCTCAATATTCTGCGCCCCGCCGAGCTCCTATCGTTGTCCGATTACCCGCAAACCTGGGCGCCCGAGCAGCATGAGCTTGAACTCTCTCTGCCGCATGGGCTTCTCGTCGATGTCACCGTTGACGCGCAAGGCCAGATGGCGGATTACCAGATCCTATCCGGGCCCAGCAGCGCCGAGCTGCGCCATCAACTCGACCAGATGCTGCTCTTCTCGCGTTTCCGTCCGATGATGAGCTTTGGCCGGCCCACCTCCGGCGGCCACGTGATCCTCAGCTTCAGCGCCGTGCGTGTGCGCGGCTAATGCTCCATGAAAAGTTGCCGCTTGCTCAAAACCGCAACCGCGGGTAGCCTGCTCTCTTTTCTTGTTTTTCTTTCCTTTGCGCATTCTGCGGATGGCCCGCCGCGCTCCACGCAGCCCTCGGCTGAAGAGAAACTTCTCCTCGAGGATGCCAACCGCGAACGTGGCGCGGCAGGACTGCCGTCCCTCAAGTGGGACAATGCCTTGGCCGCGGCCGCCCGCCAACACGTCCTTCTCATGGCGCAACACTATCAGCTCTCTCATCAGTATCCGGGCGAGCCTGCACTGGCTGAACGCGCCGCTCAAGCGGGCGCAAGATTCGCGATGATCGCGGAAAACGTCGCTGTGGGTCCCACTCCGAACAGTATTCATGATGGCTGGATGCATTCGCCCGGCCACCGGAAGAACATTCTCAACGCTGAGGCTACGGCGGTGGGCATCGCGACCGTCCGGGCAAGCGGCGGACTCTTTGCAGTACAGGATTTTTCGCGGCCAGTGGCGGACTTGAGTTTGCAGCAGCAGGAAGAAAAAGTGATTTCACTCTTGAAGAGAACCGGCTTGATGAAAGCAGATGCATCGGAGGAAGCGCGCAAGACGTGCTCCGCGAACCGCGGCTTCGGAGGCGCCTCCGCGCTATACGCAATGCGATTTGAAGCGACCGATCTCAACAAACTGCCCGAGGCCCTGATGAGGAAAATCGAGAGCGGAGCTTATGGAAAGGCGTCGGTGGGAGCGTGCCGCGATAATGGTGCCACAGGTTTCACGCGGTACCGCATAGCCGTGCTTCTTAATTAGAGGGGCAGCAATCCATTTCGTGTTTAGTTGCTGTCGTTGGGTTTACCGGCCCAAGAAGTTCGCGACCGAAACCACGAATGTAAAGAATTGGTTGTTCTGGAGAGCAAATCGAAATACAATACGCCCATGAATTGCAGCGCCTACTCGTATTGGTTTCGATTTTGGTACCCACCCACATAGGGAGCGAGGGGCGATTCTGTAATTAGCAACAGCGGAAGAAAGATTCGACCCACTCGCACCGAGTGGGTTTTTTAATTTTGCGGACAAACTATTCGGAAGAGGCCATGGGGCAAAGTCTCCGGGAAGGAAATTCCCGGGAGAAGTTGGCATCAAAAGCCGGGAAGAAAAAATGAAGGTGAGAGGAACGAGCCATGATTATTTCGATGAAGATGCACGCGACGCGGCAGGAGATCGATGACGTGCGCCACCAGGTGGAACATTTCGGATACAAGGTGCATTCGATCGAAGGAGAAGAGCGCGTGGTGATCGGCGTTGTGGGAGTAGGAGACGTAACGGCGTGCATGGAATCCGTCGAGTCCATGCCGCAAGTGGAAAAAGTGGTGCGCATTTCCGCGCCGTACAAATTCGTGAGCAAACAATTCCGGGCGGAGAAGACGCGGGTGCGCGTGAACGGCACGGAAATAGGCGGAGACGAATTTGTGGTCATGGCCGGGCCGTGCTCGGTGGAATCCGAAGCGCAGATCATGCGCGCGGCGGAGGGAGTGGCGGCGGCGGGCGCGAAAATACTGCGCGGCGGCGCGTTCAAGCCGCGGACTTCGCCGTACGATTTTCAAGGCATGGAAGAAGAAGGGCTGAAACTCCTGCAGAAGGCGAAAAAGGCCACGGGGCTGGCGATTATCACGGAAGTGATGAGCGATCGCGACGTGGATTTGATCGCGCAGTACGCGGACATCATGCAAGTGGGCGCGCGGAACATGCAAAATTTCATGCTGCTGAAGGCGCTGGGAAAATGCGGGCGGCCGGTGCTCTTAAAGCGCGGCATGAGCGGGACGATCAAGGAATTATTGATGTCCGCGGAATACATCGTGGCGCATGGAAATTCCGACGTGATTTTATGCGAGCGGGGAATTCGCACGTTTGAAACAGAAACGCGAAACACGTGCGACATCGCGGCGATTCCCGCGTTGAACGAATTGACGCATCTACCCGTGATTCTGGATCCAAGCCACGCAACAGGGAAGCGCAGCCTGGTGCCCGCCGTTTCGCGCGCCGCCGTCGCGATTGGCGCCGACGGTCTAATCGTGGAAGTTCACCCGGCGCCGGAGAAAGCGATCAGCGACGGAGCGCAATCGCTGGACCTGCCCCAATTCCAGAGAATGATGAAGGAACTGCAACCGTACATTCATCTGTGGAACGAATCGAGGAAAATGCAAGCCACGGGAGCCGCGGCTGGCCGGTGAGCGGATGCTGCAAATTAGCTGAAACAAAATTAGAAGCTCCGGCTCGGGGATGAGGCTAACTTGGTGCCGATAAGATTCACAATTTCTAAACGCGTAGTTCACGCGGAATTGAGAACGCTTCCTATATAGCAAAAGAGCACTAGACTTCGCCGTGGCTGTAGCCGCAAATTCAGAAAGAAGAGTGCTTGACTCCCCCACTAAGCAGGTAGAGACTCCTTGCCAATCTCGGCCTGTGGGTGGGCCTGCAATCCAAAATACAGGCTATCGGTGAGTTTCTTACCGGCCGGGCGAATGCTCCTAGCGGAAGCTTGGATTGGAGACTTCGAGACTCGGAGGCAAGTATGAAAAAGGCACGGAACGCATTCCGTATGACCCCCTTGCTGCTTTTCATCAGTCTTGTGGCGCCGGGGATCCTGTTCGCGCAGTCTGACCTAGGCAGAATTTCGGGCTTCGTTAAGGACCCCTCGGGGGCCACCGTGGCGAACGCCAAAATCATTGTCAGGAACAACAGCGGCGTTGAACGTCTGACAAACACGAACGAGTCGGGCTATTACGTCATCAGCAACGTTCCGGCCGGGTTGTACACGCTGACCGCCGAGGCTCCTGGATTTCAGAGGTACGAATCCACCAACAACAAGCTCGATCCGAGCGCCGATCTGGTGATTAGCGCGACGCTGGCCGTGGGTTCCGCCAGTCAAACTGTCGAGGTTTCGGCATCGGCGGTCACGTTGCAGACGGAATCAGCGACCGTGCAAAAACTCGTCACCCGCGAGCAGCTTGACTCGCTCGAACTCAACGGGCGCAATCCAATCTTCATGGCTAATCTGGTGCCCGGTACACGGGGCGGCTCACTTGCAAGCCTCAGCTTCAATTTTTCTCAGGGCCCGTCGAACATCAACGGCGCGCGCACACCAGAGAGCCTGATCACCTTTGACGGCGCACCTGCCGTGCGCACGCGTTCCAACGGCACGAGCATCGGCGCCGCAGACGTGGATTCGACGCAGGAAATTCAGATCCTGACAGCGGATTATGCCGCTGAATTTGGCCGGTCCTCCGGCGGGCAGATCCGCATTACTTCCAAGAGCGGCTCGCAAGATTTCCACGGAGCGGCGTATGAATACGTCCGCAATACGGTCTTCAATGCGAACCCCTGGCAGCGCAACGCGGTCCCGAGAACTAGTCACATCACCGCGCCAATCCACTACAATCAATTCGGGTTCAACATTGGCGGTCCTCTTTACATTCCCAACCATTTCAATACGGACAAGACGAAGGTTTTCTGGTACTGGGGAGAGGAATGGGTAAGGTACATCTTTACGGATTCAAACGCTCTGACAGTTCCCACGCTCAAGATGCGGCAAGGCGACTTCAGCGAGCTGCTGAGTCCCACCAATATTTTCTATGGGAAAGTCGTGCAGCTTGTGGATCCAAAGACCGGTTTGCCAATTCCCGGCAACATCCTGCCCGCGCCGGGAACCGTAACAACCGGATCGACAGCCACCACCAACGGACTCGGGATTTTGAATTCCTATCCAGCGCCGAATCTCACCACGCCCATTAACGGAAATCAAAACTGGTTTTTCTCGGCGCAGCACCCGCAGTACCAGCGGAAGGACACCGTGGCTGTTGACATTAACCTGACGGATAAACAGCGACTCCGCCTCCGCCGCGTCTACTTCACTTTTTGGGAGTACCAACCGCTCGACGGCGGCACCAACGAAACCCCAAAGTTCTTCGATCGCCCGAATCAGACGAACTCCATTGATCACGTTTGGGCCATCAGTCCCACGAAGGTGAATGAGGTCCTGGTTTCCTATAGCCAGGATATCGTGCACATCCCCGTGGACTCTGCGCACTTTCTGGATCGCACCACTGGCGCGGTACAAGGTGCAGGGCTCTTCGGCCTGAATTATCCGTACATATTTCCGGCCGGGAAGCTGCTACCGACGCGCATTCCCACGGTAAATATGTCCAATTTCTCCGGGCTGAGCGGCGGACCCTATCCCTCGCATTCCGCAGGCCCGATCTACGATGCGTCCGACAGCTTTACCTGGGTCCGGGGAAACCACACGCTGAAGTTCGGCGCCTTGTACGAATATTCCGGTGAGAATGACAATGACGAAATCAACGTGCAGGCCTGTTCTACGTGTACGAACAATCAGAATGGCCAGTTCCTGTTCAGCAACAACGGAGGGAATTTCGTGCGGCCTGGAAACGTTTTGGCGTCCACCGGGGCCGCAGCGGCGAACGCAGCTCTAGGCCTATTCGATACCTACTCGGAAATTGGGCACCGCGCATACACCGTATTTCGGTCCAATATGTACGAGGGCTTTGCTCAAGACTCCTGGAAGGCCAGGCAGAATCTAACCATCAGCTACGGCCTTCGTTACACCGTTAATGTTCCCTATCATGCGATCTGGGCAAACATGATCGCTTTCGATCCGAGCCTTTACGATCCAAGTAAAGCGGTGACGATTAGTCCCACAACCGGTCTCATCACGGGAACCCCGACGATAGATCAGCTCTACAATGGGATGGTCATTCCTGGAAACGGGTTCCCAACCTCCGCCATCGGCCGAGTGCCCGAAGCCTCTTCGTCTTTGTACAACAACCTGTTTCGCGGTGTCTCCAATCATTATTCCGACATCCAATGGGGCGACGTACAACCGCGCTTCGGGGTGGCCTACCAGATTAATGACAAAACGGTGGTTCGCGTCGGTGGGGCACGCTTCTTTACCCGGTTGGGCGTAAGCGATTCGGTCTTCCTCGGCGGCAATCCGCCATTCCAACCGAACGCCAGCGTCTCGTTTGGCTCAGTGGATAATCCTGGAGCGGGCGGGGCCGCCAGCATACCTTTGGTGGTGACCACGCAGAGCAAAGCGTTCAAGAGCCCTGAAGCATGGGCCTGGAATTTCACAGTTGAGCGACAACTGTTCTGGAAGTCGCACCTCAGCGTTGGGTACGTAGGCCGCCGTGGCTTGCACTTGCAACGAGAGTCCGACATCAACCAGCCGACCACGGCCGTAGTCGCGGCTAACCCCGGCATCAACATCAATGCCTTGAGGCCATTCAAAGGTTACGGATCGATTCGGGAAACGGATAATGTGGCGAATTCCATCTACCAATCGCTCCAGGTATCCTGGACTCGCCGCTTTGAGAATGGCCTGCAGTTCGGCGCGTCTTACACGCTCTCGAAGAGCATGGATAACGGTTCGAATCAGCGAGATGTGATTCCTAACACATATAACCCGGCGATGCTGTGGGGGCCGTCAGAATTCGATGCTCGCCATATCGTGGTCATCAATTACCTCTACCAATTTCCGTTTCTCCGTCACCAGTCGGGCCTTGCAGGCAAGGCGCTTGGTGGATGGCAGATCAGCGGTATCACGCAGTTCCAGACAGGATTGCCTTGCAGCGTAGCAGGACCTAATGACTACGCGGGCGTTGGTCTGGATTCCAACTTCGGCTGCGGCGTGAATGGCCAGTATTGGGTCGTCAACGGGGATCCCAAGATCATTGGCACTTTTGGCCCGAAGGGGCAGTGGTTCGCCACAACCAACCCTGACGGATCACCCATTTTTACCCAGCCAGCGGCAGGAACTTTCAATGGTCAGCTTGTCCGCAACCTCATCCACCAGCCAGGATTCTCGAACTGGAACATGGGCCTGTTTAAATCGTTTCCGATAAACGAGAAACGAGGATTTCAGTTCCGCGCTGAGGCGTACAACGTCTGGAACCACCCGAATTGGTGCGGAAGCAGCGGTTGCAGCGGGACGACAAACATAGGCCTCAATCCGACAAATCTTACGACCTTCGGAAAGGTACTCAGCAAGGGTGGCGGGTCGAGCGGTAGCGGCGAGCGTAACTTGCAACTCTCGCTTCGCTTTTACTTCTAAGAGCCTGCTGCAGTTCGGCAGCTAGTACAGATCATAAGTTCGAAACCGGTTCGCGAAACTTGCGGACATAGCTGGAACATTCGCGGGCGCGTAGCCGCGTGCTGGGCAGTTGCAGCTGGCGGCGATGAATGGCGGCCGTTCAAGACAAGACTGCGGAAGCGCATTCGGTTAATTAACAGGCAATTGAACAAACGGGGCGCACCTTTTTAGGGGCCGCGCTCCATCGGTTTAACTTGTCCATCCTATAGCGAGGGTGGACGACACTTCATGAATTTTTCAAGTCAGGGCCTCACGTTGACACCCCGGCGGGGACTTGCACGCATACGGTGACAGGCGTTTCGGGCAACCTCAGCCACTCCACTAGGGTCCAAGTGACAGTAACTTAGGAATAGGGAGGAGCCCCAGGCCTCCCCTCGGATCCAGATTCAGCCCCAGCACCTAGAGTAATTCGAACGATGCCAGCCCTGGCCGATAGGCCAAGTACGCCCAGGACAAGTCCCATTGCCCGTCACGGTCCCAAATGTTTTCTTGAGATAGGGGACGTTTGTCCCTGCATGTGCTCGCTACACGTGCTGGAGGCGTGTTTCGATGAGTGCCAAGCTGACGAGATTCACATGGCGTTCGGGACGCGGGTTCGTTGCTGTTTTCGCGAAGGCGTGCAGGCTTGCGTTATGTGTGTGCGTGGTTGGGGTTGCGTCCGCGAGCGCGCAAGTAGCGATGCCGGTACACGAGTCCGATCTGGGCCAACGGTTGTTGACCCTTGAGGAAGGGCGGTCAATCGTGAACGTGGCCTGGGAACAGGATCAGCCGGCGGCGGCCATGCGTGACTGCTCTCACCTCGTTCATCAGATTTACGCGAATGCGGGGTTCGAGTATCCGTACGCGAGTTCCTTCGAAATTTATGCCGGGAATGAAAATTTTGAGCGAGTCAAATACCCGCACGCAGGCGACCTAGTCGCGTGGCGGGGGCATGTAGGAATCGTTGTCGATCCGCTTCAACACAGTTTTTACAGTCTCGTGAGAACGGGATTGGAGGCACAGGATTACGAGGCGCCCTATTGGAGGTCGCGGGGCAGACCGCGATTTTACCGGTACAAAGTAGAGAGGGGCAGAGTTCTACGCGCAGCGAATACGGCCGGCGTTTCCAGGATTTCGACTAGCCATAGGCAGCGTAGCGTGAACAGGGTTGTCGAGGAACGGACCACGCCAGGCTTTGACCCCTCGAACCGGCCGCCGTCAGCAGCTTCCGAGAAGACTGACGTGATTTATGGCCCCCCTGCACCGCCTGCGTCGCCGGTCATGGAGAAGGCGGAGGCGTTCGAGATGCCCGCAAGCGTACTGATCGCCGCAGGAAACAAGCCCCCAACGCGCGAGGAAGTGGAGGAAGGAATCTCCGAACTGAGCGACGCGAGGGGGAGCGTGTTGCATAGCGATGATCCAATGAAAGCGCAGCTGCCAATGGTAATCGTCGAGCAATTCCGTGTGGAGCGGGTGGACGTCAAGCGCGACCACGGCTGGGCGCGGTTAGTGGTTGATTCGAGAGTAATCATTGGCGGCGGGGCAGCGCAAGTGAAGCGGCGGCACGAAAAAGTTCGATGGGAACTGCGGCGAACGGATTCGGGCTGGGAGGCAGTCACGCCCGCGGATCGGACCTACGTACCGCACGACGTGGCTGTAAGGATTCTGGCAGCAACCTTGGCGCAACTCACGAACAGCGATGGCGCCGCCGAACATCAACCGGCTGTCTTGCGGCGGGAAGCGCAACTCGCTGGCCTACTGAACACGCTGCTGGAGGGCAAGCAGGATCGCTAAGTCTGCTAGTGCAGCGTGCTACAAAGAGTCGTAATGCGCATCTAACGATCCATCACGTCCCCAAAATAGTTCATTCGTACCGGAGGGCGGTGATGGGGTCGACTTTGGTCGCGCGGCGCGCGGGAATGTAGGTCGCAAGCAGCGCGACAGCAATGAGAGCTGCGGCGACTGCGGCGTAGGTGAGTGGGTCGCTGGGGGCGATATCATAGAGAAACGTTGTGATGAGGCGCGCGACGCCGAGAGCGACGAGGACGCCCGCTGCGACACCGATGAGAGCGAGTTTTAGACCGGTTTTGGTTACGAGGCCGAGCACGTCTGAGGGCTGCGCGCCGAGAGCCACGCGAATGCCGAATTCGCGAGTGCGCTCGTTGACGAAGTAGGACATCACGCCATAAATTCCCATCAGCGCGAGCAACACAGCCATTCCGGCAAAAATGCCGAGCACGCGCATGTAAAAGCGATTGTCTCCGATTGATTCGTCGAGGATTTGATCCATCGTCATGACTCTGGTGATGAGCTGCTCGGGATCGAGGTCGGAAACGATCTTTTTTACGGCGGAAACCAAATTTGCGTTGTTAGCAGCGCGTGGCGTGCGAATCGCCAGCTCTTGCCAGAGATGATCTACGATGGCTCCGCCAGGAAACACGGCGGGTTGCTGAACGAACGAAGAATAGATGTATGGCGGCGCTTTTTGTTGCAGTCCAAAGTGCTTCACGTCACCAACCACGCCGACGATAATGCGGGGACGCTCCTCATCCACCGGATACGGATCGTAGCGCAGGAGCAATTGGCGGCCGATGGAATCTTCGTTGGGGAATTCCTTGCGCGCGAAGGCTTCGTTGACGACGACGGCCCAGGGCGCACCTTGCGAATCGTGCTCGTCGAGGTAGCGTCCCTTTTTGAGCGGAATTTTGAGCGTGCGGAAAAAGCTTGGGCTGACCTCGTTGTATCCGGCTTGTGGCCGTTGATCTGGCGGGGGCGCGGGATGACCGAGAATCGAGTACGAATAGAACTCGGAGAAATGCGTGGGAAGGCCGGTGATGGAGCCGGCGGACTCCACGCCGGGAAGAGCGGCGACGCGCTCGAGGAGTTGTTGGAAAAAAGCGGTGACTTGCGGCGTGGCGCGCTCCAGGTCGCCGCCCGGGACGCGCTGCATGTAGTTGCCGCCTTCCGGCAATTCAAGGCGCATGGTGAGGAGATTGCTGGAATCGAAGCCGGGATTGGCGCGGTGCAGGCGCAGAATCGAATTGATCATCAGCCCCGCGCCGATGAGAAGAACCATGGCAAGAGCGATTTCGCAAACGGCAAGAGCGTGCCGTGTGAGAGCGCGTCCTCCGGCAGAAGTACGTTGGCCGCTCTCGCGAAGCGCGTTGTTCAAGTTGGGGTTTGATGCCTGCGCGGCGGGAATCAAGCCGAAAAGAAGCGCGGTCAAGAGAGAGGTTGCGAGAGTGAAGAGAAGAACACGAGCGTCAATCGTGAAATTTTGCGAGCCGGGTATGTCTCCCGCGAGTTTTCGAAAGAGCTGGATGCCCCAGATGGAAAGAATAATGCCCAGAACACCGCCGGTGATTGCAAGCAGAAGACTCTCCGCGAGCAATTGCTGGATCAAGCGGACACGGCTGGCCCCGAGCGAAGCGCGCACAGCGTATTCATTGCGGCGAGTTTCCGTGCGGGACTGCAAGAGGTTAGCGACGTTGGCGCAGGCGATCAGAAGGACGAACGCAACGGCTCCAAAGAGAGGATAGAGGGGCTGACGAGCCCAGCCATAAAGCGCATCGTGCAAAGGCATGAGGCGCTTACCGATGCCTTTGTTGGTTTCGGGATGAGCCTGTTCGATGCGGCGGGCGATGATGTCCATTTCTGATTGCGCTTGCGCGAGTGTGACGCCATCCTTGAGGCGCGCAATGGGGATGAGCCAATGATCCTGACGAGCGGCATATCTAGAACTGGCTGGATTTTTGGGTTGCCAGAGATCCACGGGTGCGCCGTAGAGATCGGCGAAGCCGGGACGCATGACGCCGACGACAGTACAGAGAATTCCCGTGGTGCGGATGGTGAAGGACTTGCCGAGGATGTGTGGGTCGGACTTGAAATGGGTCTTCCAAAACGAATTGCTGAGGATGACGGTTTGCGTTTGCTCCTGCATTTCGTCGGCAGTGAACACTCGGCCGAGGATAGGCTTTGCGCCAAGCAGATCGAAGTAGTTGGGAGTGACATCCTGAACGCGGATGGCTTCCGAGCCGTTGGCGTCGGCGACGGTGGCGGGCTCGGTGCCGCTGGTGAGAGCGATGTCATCGAAGACGTGATTTTGGGCTTTCCAATCGAGAAGCTCGGCGATGGGGGGAGACTGAAAGTTGTCGGGCGGGCCGACAGGCGTTTCCCAGATAACGACGAGTCTATTAGGGCGTGGGAAAGGTAGCGAGCGATAAAGGAGCGCATCCATAACGCTGAAGATAGTGCTGTTGGCACCGATTCCCAGAGCTAGAGAGAGCACAACGACCAAGACGAAGCCGGGATTTTTTCGGAGACCGCGTGCCGCGTAGCGAATGTCCTGCAGGAAGGATCGAATCCAAAAAAGGGCTCGCATGTTCGCGTTACCTCCATTGGTCTGCTTCGGGCACTCGCGACCCCGCGACTAAAGTGGTTCGATGATACCTGATTTTCAGAGGTTGTGGGTTGGCTTGGCCGGGGTGCGGACGGCATGATCTTGCCACGCAGGTGTTGCTGGGGAAATGCAGCAGCGATGGTAGCGATGAGAGGATGAAGCCGAACATCAACCGGCTGTCTTGCGGCAGGAAAGGGGGCTCGCAGGCCTTCTGAACGTTCTGCTGAAGAGGAAGCGAGACCACTAGCGCGGGTGCATCGAAGACTACGGGGTGCGTGGCAGGCGGGCGACGTAAAAGCAAGTGGCGGGAAGAGGCTTTGAAGGGTATTCGTTTCTTGATAGACTCACGCCAGAAGACAAACGCATGGATACCAGTGTCATCGTGAAGAATCCGGAAATTCTTGGTGGAGTGCCTGTATTTGTGGGCACGCGCGTGCCGTTTCAAGCGCTGCTTGATTACCTTGAGGGCGGTCAGACGCTTGATGAATTCCTCGACCACTTTCCCACTGTGACCCGCGAGGCAGCCATTGGTGCGCTCGAAGAGGCCAAGGCATTGGTCCTCGCTCAACTCAAGTGAACATCTTGCTGGATGAGTGCGTTCCGAGGCCTCTCAAGACCAGTTTTAACTCTCACGGACATAGCTGCCATACAGTTCCCGAAGCTGGTTTTGCAGGCAAGACCAACGGAGAATTGTTGCGCTTGGCGCAGAACCGATTCGAAGTCTTCATCACTCTCGATAAAGGACTGGCCTTCCAGCAAAACCTGGCAAATCTGAAAATCGCGGTCCTGGTCGTTCGAGCCAAGACGAATCAAATGATTGATGTGCTTCCGCATGTAGCGGAGTGTTTGGTTGCCCTGGATACAATTAAACCCGGAGAGATTCGGCACGTTGGTGGATGAGGGGCATCTGCGAATCCAACCAGACATTGCGACGATTCGGAAGGCGCGGGCGTTTCTGGCGAAACATTTTGCGGTGACGCGGCTGGTGGCGGCGTCGTTTTTGAGCGAGCGGACGGGGAAGCGCGTTTATTTGAAATTGGAGACGGAGCTGCCGACTGGGTCGTTCAAGGTGCGCGGGGCATTGTACGCGCTGGCGACGAGGTTGAAGAAGGGCGCTGTCGAAGAAGTGATTGCGTCTAGCACGGGGAATCATGGGGCGGCGGTGGCGTATGCGGCGAAACTTCTTGGCGTCGCGGCGCGGATTTTTCTGCCAGCGGGATGCAACCCCGTGAAGCGCGGACGAATTGCTGCACTGGGAGCGGAGATTGTCGAGAGCAGTGGCGCGGACCTGGCAGCGGCGTTCGAACTGGCGGCGGAGTATGCGAAGCGGCCGGGCGTATATTTTCTGAATGATGCGACCGATGCGGATTTGCCGGCAGGGCCGGCGACGATCGGGTGCGAAATTTTGGAGCAACTTCCCGAGGCCAGCTCGATTGTCGTGCCGATGGGCGATACAGCGTTGATTCGCGGGATTGCCTCGGCAGCAAAGCAGCTCGCGCCGGATTTGAAAATTATCGGAGTGCAGGCCGAGCGAGCTCCGGCGTATTACCAGTCGTGGAAGGAAGACCGGGTCGTGGGTACCCAGACGTGCGACACGATAGCGGACGGATTGGCGACGCGAACGCCTGAGGCCGCGAACGTGCGCGACATCAGGAGCCTCGTGGATGACGTGGTGCTGGTGAGCGAGGAGCAGATGTTGCGCGCGATCGACACGCTTCTTATGGACGAACATGTTTTGGCCGAGCCAGCGGGTGCGGCGAGTACGGCGGCTTTATTGGGCGGTGGTGCGAACTTCGGCGAAAAGGCAGTGCTGATCGTCAGCGGAGCCAATGTTTCGCGCGAAGTGCTGCGGCGGGCGGTTGGGGCTGTCTAACTCTTGAAGAAAACAATCATAAAAAAGCAAAAAAAGCGCAGAGACGCAGAGTGCGCGAAGATTCCCGAAGGGAAAGAGAAGAAGTAGTTGCCGGGCCGACGAAAGAAGCCATGACTATTCCAGGTCAAGCAGCAGTCGGAAGGATTTGTATTTGCCCCAGCGATAAATATGGAAGTCTTTGTCCAGCGTGAGGATGTCCGGGGTCTCAAACTCATCGGCCAAACGAATCAGGCAGGCGTCCGCAAGATCGATGCGGCGGTCACGGTATTTCTTGAGGATTTGTTTCAGGCCAGCCGTGTGCTTAGAGAGTTGAAAAGGGATCTGAAAAATGCCGGCGGAAACGTTCTCGATGACGGCTTCTGGCGCGCCCGGGAGATTGCGCAGCCGATAGCAGGTTTCGGCGATGACGGCTTCACAAGTGACCAGAGGCGCATCGATTGCCTGGACGGCTTCGGCACACGCCTGATGAAACTTTTCACTGCGGTCCAACAGGGCTACGATGACACCGGTATCGAGAAGTGTGGGCTTCACCGCCCAAAATTCCGCAGGTGTTTTTTGCTAGAGCCAAGATCGGATACTCCGGAGCGAAACATTCCCAGGCCAATGACGGCCCGTTTCTTCCTGCGCAGGCGGCTTGCTTCCAAAATACGCAAGCCCTCTCTTACGACCTGCGAAGGAGTCCAGCCCAGTTCCCGAACCAGCGCTGCCAGCGTCTTCCGTGATCGAGGATCAAGCCTTGCTTGAATTGCATAGCGCATGCCCTATTGTACTACAAACTGAACAATGTGTGACAGGGCTGATCTAGGGGGCAGGAGTGAGTCTTATCGCAAGCTCCACGGCAAAATGTATACACGGATCGCTTAGAGGGATTTCGTGGCCGAGGCGGAGCGGCGGAGGCCGAGGACGCGCATCAGGGTTGCCTGCACTTTCAGGAGCTCCTGCTCGCGCTCGTGC
>JBGPLB010000070.1:0-22338 GCA_041486245.1 Candidatus Acidiferrum sp. | reverse complement strand
GTAAGACTGTGGCCTCGACGATTTCCCTCAAGTTGTGCGGCGGGATATTCGTGGCCATCCCGACGGCGATGCCGCTGGCGCCGTTCACCAGCAAATTCGGAATGCGTGATGGCAGGACAAACGGTTCTTCGCGCGTTTGATCGAAGTTGGGAACGAAATCGACGGTTTCTTTTTCGAGGTCGGCGAGAATATCTTCGCTGATCTTCGCCAGACGCGCTTCCGTGTACCGCATGGCCGCCGGAGGATCGCCGTCAACGGAACCGAAATTCCCCTGGCCGTCGATCAACGGGTACCGCATGTTGAAGTCCTGCGCCAGGCGCACCAGCGCGGGATAGATGACGGCTTCTCCGTGCGGATGGTAGTTGCCGGAAGTGTCGCCGCAAATCTTGGCGCACTTGCGATAGCCTCGGTTCGAGGCCAGGCCGAGGTCGTTCATGGCCACGAGGATGCGCCGCTGCACGGGCTTCAGGCCGTCGCGCACATCCGGCAGCGCGCGCGCAATGATCACGCTCATCGCGTAGTCGAGATAAGACTTCTTCATCTCGGCTTCGATATCGACCGGCAGCAGTATCGACTTGTTTGTCTCGTCCGCCATTTCCCCTCGCTGTGGCTTTCGTTCTCCGTTGTAGGGGCACGGCATGCCGTGCCCGTCCGGCAAATACCTATCGTTTCGCGGCGTACTCCAGCGCGTAAGCTTTCACTGAATCGAACTCGTCGGCGGTATTCGTAAAACGCCGTGGCCCAAAGTGGTCTTCAAGCTGCTTCAAAAATTCATCGCGCTGGGCATCGCTGGCAAATTCAATCGCCACGCCACCCTCATTGTCCGGCTCCGCCGTCGGGGTCGCGCGAAAGTCACTGCAACTCAATCCACGCAGCCCCGGCAATGTCGTCCAACCCAGTTGGTAAATCATGCAAGAAAAGCTAAATATCCAGATTTACGACTTCGAGCGCGTTGTCCTCGATGAACTTGCGCCGTGCTTCGACGTTTTCGCCCATCAGGGTGGTAAAAATATCCTCGGCAGCGACCGCGTCCTCAAGCTTTACCTGGAGCAGCGTGCGCGTGTCCGCATTCATCGTGGTTTCCCACAACTGCTCGGCGTTCATTTCTCCCAGGCCCTTGAATCGTGTGATCGTGAAGTCTTTCTTGGCATCTTCCACTACGTAATTCAGTACGTCGTGCACATTTTCCTTGTTCACTTTGTCGCCGTTGCGCGCCACGGTGAATGGCGGCTTGTTGAACTCATCGATCTGCTTGGCCAGCCCGCGCAGGCGCTTGTAATCCGCCGTCGATGCCAGCGCCCAGTTCACTTTTTGGTTGTGCGGCGGGCCGAACTGGATTTCGTAGAGGCTGTGCTCTTCATCGAAAGCAACCTTGCCTTCGAGCTTGAGTTTGGCCTTCTCGATTTCCTTCAAAAGCTTTTCAAGCGCTTTTTTGTCCTCGAAATCCGTCTTTTTCTCGAGGCCGCTCTCCGCAAGCAATTCCACCAAACCGTGCTCGCGCAAACGCCGGCCCAGTTTCGCCGCGGCGGCTTCGTACTCCTGCACGTTTAGCAGAAACTTCGTCAGCCCCGCACCCTCAAGCGATACGCCCTCTTTCGCCTTCACCACATGATCTTCCGTGGCGCGCTTCATCAACTCGTGCGCGAATTCGCGCTCATCGCGGATATATTTTTCAGTTTTGCCGCGTTTCACGCGGTACAAAGGCGGCTGCGCGATGTAAATGTGTCCGCGGTCGATCAGCTCTTTCATGTGGCGGAAGAAAAACGTCAGCAACAGCGTGCGTATGTGCGAGCCATCGACGTCCGCGTCGGTCATCAGAATCACTTTGTGGTAGCGCAGCTTGCCGGCGTCGAAATCGTCTTTGCCGATGCCCGTGCCGAGCGCCGTGATGATGGCTCGAATTTCTTCGTGCCCCAGCATTTTGTCGTAACGCGCTTTTTCAACGTTGAGGATCTTGCCTTTGAGCGGCAAAATCGCCTGAAATTTTCGGTCGCGGCCCATTTTCGCCGAGCCGCCGGCCGATTCGCCCTCGACCACGAACAGCTCGCATCGCGCGGGATCGCGCTCCTGGCAATCGGCAAGTTTGCCGGGCAGGCCGCTGGAATCCATTGCGGACTTGCGCCGCGTCAGTTCGCGGGCTTTGCGCGCAGCTTCGCGGGCGCGCGCGGCATCGATGCACTTGGAAATGATGCGCCGAGCCACGGTCGAGTGTTTATCGAACCATTCGCCGAGCTTCTCGTTGACGAGTTGCTCGACGTCGCCCTTGATATCGCTGTTCAGCTTGCCCTTGGTCTGCCC
This sequence comes from Candidatus Acidiferrum sp., assembly GCA_041486245.1. Classification (GTDB taxonomy): domain Bacteria; phylum Acidobacteriota; class Terriglobia; order Acidiferrales; family UBA7541; genus Acidiferrum. Next base: position 20,040 of record JBGPLB010000070.1, on the reverse strand, counting down.
TTCAAACTGCGGCTGCGGCAGGCGCACGGACACAACGGCAACGAGGCCCTCGCGCACATCGTCGCCCGTGATGGTCACTTCATCTTTTTGTTCTTTCAGCATTCCCGCCGAGGAGGCGAAATTGTTGATGGTGCGCGTCAGGGCGGAGCGGAAACCGGAAAGGTGCGTCCCGCCATCCACCGTGTTGATCGTGTTCGCGAAAGCGAAAATATTCTCCCCGTACGTGTCGTTGTATTGCAGTGCAATCTCGATCTCCACCGGGCCGCGCTTCCCTTCGATATAGATTGGCGAATCGTGCAGCGTGGCCTTGCCGCGGTTCAGGTGCTTTACGAACTCGCCGATGCCGCCCGTAAAACGGAATTCCGCGGTCTTCTCCGTGCGTTCATCCGTGAGCGTGATTTTCAGCCCTTTGTTTAAAAAAGCGAGTTCGCGTAATCGCTGCGAGAGCGTATCGAAACTGAATGCCGTCTTGTCAAAGATGGCCGGATCGGGATGAAACGTAACGCTCGTGCCGGTCTTTCGCGTCTTGCCGGTCTGCTTCAGCTTCGTGGTGGGCTTGCCTTTTTCATAGGACTGTTCCCACACGGCGCCATCGCGCGAGATTTCCAGCTCAAGCCGATCCGAAAGCGCATTGACAACGGAAACGCCGACGCCGTGCAATCCGCCGGAAACTTTGTACGTATCGCTGTCGAATTTTCCGCCGGCGTGGAGCACCGTGAGCACCACTTCCGCCGCAGGACGTTTTTCCGTAGCGTGCATATCCACTGGAATGCCCCGGCCGTTATCGACCACGGTGACCGAATCGTCCGCGTGCACCGTAACAGTGATTTCGTCTGCGTAGCCGGCCATGGCCTCGTCGACGGAATTGTCAACGACTTCCCACACCAGATGGTGCAGTCCCATGTCTCCCGTCGAGCCGATGTACATCGCGGGGCGCAGCCGCACAGCTTCGAGCCCGCCGAGCACCTTGATTGACTTCGCGTCGTACTGGTGACCTGGAGCTTTTCCGGTCACCGCTTCTTTATCGCCCATGTACGCTCCTGACGAAATTCTTACCGCGCAAAGACGGACCCCGAGCTATGCGGTGAGCCCCAACGCTCAAAAACTTTGCTCAATCATTTGTGAAGCGAGGAAAGGCGTGCTCGCGGAATGCCCCGTACGTCGCCTTACCCTTTGATTCCGGATTTATCGAGCGAATCCAGAACTCGTAGGGTTCCTGCTCCATCCCATCTCGCGCAGCGAGACGTGGCGAAGACTTCTTAACTCCAAGCATCCGGCTCCATAGCTTCTGGCGCGAAGCTAGTTTGCAGGGCCGAATTTACTTGGCCGACGTGCCGATTTGGAGGTTACCGAACTGCGAATCGACAGCCAACAAAGTGTACCTGAACCTGGAGACTTTCTCAAGGCCAGAAGATGTCTCGAACGTTCTATAAAGCATTTATTTTGTGCTATTTAGACTTGCCTTTGCAGATTCATGAGACTTCCTGGAGAACTCAAGTCTTGCGTGAAATCCGATCGGCTTTTTCGCTGGAATCGGTGTTTCCAGCATCTGGCGAATAGTCTCAAAAACGGCCTGAAATCTCGCATCGTAGCGCTTCTCCATTGCGTCAATTTTTCGGCGCAATTCTTCGTGTGTGGGGAGCATTTCGCGAAGCCGAACGAAGGTTCGCATGATCGCGACGTTTACCTGAACGGCTCGCGAACTGCGGAGTACGCTGGAAAGCATCGCCACACCTTGCTCCGTGAAAGCATAAGGAACATAGCGACGACCTCCTCTCCCCGGTTTTGAGGTTCCAGACTGGAACCCCAAACTGTGCAGTTCCTTGGGTGAAAGTTGGAACATGAAATCGGAAGGAAACCGGCTTGCGTTTCGCTTCACGGCTTTGTTCAGGTTTTTTGTCGCAACACCATAGAGTCGGGCAAGATCGGCGTCCAGCATTACCCGAGTGCCGCGTACAAAGAAGATTTTCTGACTGATCAGAGCAGGTGGAACAATGGCGTTCTGCGAAGGCATTTGCATCGAAGCTCAGGTTTGAGGTTCCGTACTGGAACCTCAAAAACGGCATTTCGGAACATATATTATTCTTTGAGTTAAATCAAACCATAGTTAAGGTATTGGTAAAAGAGTCGCCGGAGTGCGCAGCGCTTGCTCTCTCCGAAGCACCGTTTCAAATACGCATCGGCATGATGATGTAGCGATAGCGGTAAGATTCGTCGGCCAGCGGACGCATCTGGCCGGCGGACTGTTCGTCCTTCAATTCAATGCTCACAGGCCCATCGGCGGCGGCGGCAAGAAAATCGAGCATGTACGACGAATTAAAACCGATGCTGATCGCGTCGCCCTTATACTCCTTCTCAATATTTTCTTTGGCTTCGCCGTATTCAGGGCTTGAAGCGGAAATTTCGACGCCTTCCTTCGACACGGCCAGCTTCACGGCGTGCGAACGCTGATCGGCAAGCTGCGACACGCGCCGAACCGCATCGCTGAGTTCCGCGCGCTCGAGCACCACTGTTTTGTTGTTGTCGCGCGGAAGCACCGCTTCGTAATTCGGAAATTGCCCCGTCAGGATTCGCGAAATCAGAAGCCGGTGGCCCACCTGAAAAAACAAATGGCTCTCATCCTTGGCGAACTCGATGGATGCATCGGAGCCAGCCGCGCTCGCCAGCTTTTCCACTTCGTCCATCGCCTTTTTCGGAATCAGCACTTTTACTTCACCATTCAAGCCAGCGAGCTTCTGGTCTGTCTCCGCAAGCGCCAGGCGGTGCCCGTCGGTGGCCACCATCGCGAGAGTATCCGGCTTCAATATCAGCAATCCGCCGTTTAACGTGTAGCGCGACTCTTCCATGGAGATTGCAAACTTAGTCTTGGCGATCAGGCTTTCTATAACCGCGGCAGGAATCTTGACGAGTGTATGGGGCATCGCAGGCAACGCCGGAAAATTTTCCTTCGCCATCCCTACGAGCTTGTATTTCTTTCGGTCGCTGACGATTTCGACCCAGTGATTCTCGAGTAGTTTGACCTTGATCTCGCCCTCGGGCAGCAAGCGCACGAGCTCCAGCAGTTTTTTCGCAGGGATAGTCCCCGCGCCCTCTTTCTTAATCTTTGCTTCACAGGACGTGCGGACGCTCAACTCCAGGTCCGTGGCAGTAATCGTCAACTGGCTGCCCTTCGCCTCGACCAGCAAATTCGAAAGAATGGGGATGGTCGTCTTGCGTTCAACCACGCCTTGGGTCGTGCTTAGTTCATTCAGAAGCGCCGATTTGGTAACGCTGAATTCCATCGCTTGATGTTCCTCGCGTGCGGTTCCTGGTGCGCTCATTTAGGCTCCTCGCCGCTCTTCCACCGCTGTCGTACTGTACTCGCTTTTATCAAAAGTATAAAGCCCACTGCTTGCAGAAACCCTGTGGAAATACGTGGGAATCTTGCCTGCCAAGCCGGTGCCACCTGAACACCGCTGTTTTTCACAACCCCTAACACAACTACAAGGACTTTAGCTGATTTTTAAAGACCATAAGGCTTGTTGTTGTGATGAGCGCTGTGGAACTGTGGAAAGCTCTGCAAGCACTGTTGTCCCAGGGTCATAGCGCGAACGGTCCCAAGTGGCGAATTGTGGGAATTGGTGAAAATGCGCTGCCAAGACCCGCATGATCAATCAAAACAAAATATCTCCCACCACACTCAACAGGATTTCCATATCTTCTCCAACACCTTTTCACAACGGTTCTTTGCACAAATTTTCATATGAAAATGCCTCACGCCAATCACACGTACTCCACAGCTGCAACAGTTTTCTTGCGAGATAGGCTACGCTTCGGGCGAAGAGTCGTGGTGAGCTATGCGCCAACCGTATTGCTTGGCACTCTTGGCGATTACGATGGTTACTGCAGGGTGTCCATCAGCCGCGTGATCGTTCGGTTCAAATCTTTGTCTGACCGCCGCATCTCCTCGATCTTGTTGATCGAGTGCAGCACCGTCGTGTGGTGCTTGCCGCCAAATTGCCGGCCAATCTCCGGCAACGACGCGGTAGTGAGCTGCTTCACGATGTACATGGCTACCTGCCGGGGAAAAGCGATCGCGCGCGTGTTGCTGCGCACCTTCAAATCCTGCTCGCGCATGTTGTAATGTTCGCTCACGCGCTTCTGGATCAGATCGATGGTGACGCGCTTTTCTTGTGAAGCGATGATGTTGCGGAGCACCTGCTGCGCTGTCGCCAGCGAAATCGTCGCTCCGGTCAAGGACGCATAAGCCATCAGCCGTGTCAGCGCCCCTTCGAGCTCGCGCACGTTGGACTTGATCGCGCGCGCAATGTATTCCGCCACTTCATCCGGCAAGCTGAACCGGTCGTTCTCGGCCTTCTTTTGGAGAATCGCAATCTTGGTCTCCAGATCCGGCGGCTGAATATCCGCGATCAAGCCCCATTCAAACCGGGAGCGCAGCCGCTCCTCGATCGAATTGATTTCTTTCGGCAGGCAATCCGAGGAAATCACAATTTGCTTCTGCTGTTCGTACAGCGCATTAAATGTGTGAAAGAACTCTTCCTGCGTCCGCTCTTTCCCCGCGATGAACTGGATATCGTCCACGAGCAGGACATCCACGGTATGAAAACGGTCGCGAAAACTGGTCATGCGGTCGAAGCGCAGCGAATTGATCACTTCAATGGTGAATTTCTCCGCGCTGACGTAGCTCAGCCGCATGGCGGGATTGCGCTTCTTGATGGTGTGCCCGATGGCATGCATCAAATGCGTCTTGCCCATGCCCACGCCACCATAGAGAAACAGAGGGTTGTAGGCCTTCGAGGGTTGCTCCGCCACCGCGCGCGCCGCCGCGTGCGCAAACTCATTGGACTTGCCGACCACAAACGAATCGAAGCTGTAACGCAGATTCAATTGGTGATCGCTGCTTTCAAAATCAAGCTTCGCTTGTTTCACGCCGGATGTCGCCGGGGCGGCTGGCACGGGCTCTTCCTCCGTACAGACGTACTGCACTTTCACATTGGGCGTCCCAAGTTCGTGGAATACTGCTTTGACGATCTCGCCGTAGGTCCGCGTCAAGACCTGCCGGAAGACCGTGCTGGGAATCTGCACAAAGAGGTTCTCCCCCTCGGCCCGATGCAGCTTCGTGGGTTGAAACCAAGTGGTGTAAGTGTTTATGCTGACCCGGGACTTCACTCGCTCCAGAAACCGTTCCCAGGAATTCGTCGCAGTAGTCATCGCAAGAGAAAATCTCTCCCTATCATTTCCACAGATGTGAATAAGCTGTGGAAAGCGGGCCCATTCGATTCTTTCTTCAGGCTTCGGGATTCTTGCCCGTGCTGGAGCGCTTTACTTCCCCGTGTCGCCCCGTGCGCGGCCCTTCTGGATTTGTCGGCCCCTCGTACCGCCGCTATGAGACAGCGCGGGATTGTCGCCGATTGGACCGGTTGGAGCAAGCGAAAAGTGTGCGAAGGGATTCACTGGAGTGCACACCCCATTCACAGCTTTTCCACAAGCACAATTTTTGTGCAACTCTTCTGCTGTACGACGATTTCTGCGGGAATCTTCACGTTTTTTCCCTGCGCGTGCGCATCTTTGCACAGGTTCAGTCCAAATCGCCCTGAGGATAATTCCCTTAATGTTGAGATTTTTTTCCAGGCCGCTCGAATTCGTAGATGCCCAGAGGGTCGCTTCCGATGAGCAGGTGATCCTTGTCGACAAGGATTGTGATCGCATCCAGCCGCGCTCCTTCCGGCGTGTAAATCTTGTAAGTTGCTCGCCGGTTTCCATCCTTGTCGAAGTGCAGCAAGTTATTGCCGAGCGCCATCCAAACTTCCCCGCTGGCGCGGTCCACGCCGACGGCTGTTAGGATTCGCTTGAACACGGGAGGCTCTCCGCGCTTCTCCTGCCGCTCGATCTCCTTGCGAGTGGCCTGCGCGGCCGGCCATGCGTCCACGCCCGTGTACTGAATGTCCTGGCCCCCGTAGCCGTTGCGGTCGAACTCGCGCACAGTCGCTTCCGGAAGATAAGGAAATCCATAGTAGAGTTGCTCTCCGCCGTCCGTCATGAGCATCCCAACATTCAGAAAGCGATTCAACTCCGGGCGTTCTGAAATTACCTCAGGGTCTCCGAACTCGCGCACGTCCCGCCCATGCTTATCGAATACGATGACGAGGTGTGGTTCGCGCACGGTTGCCACGGCCACTTCCCCATCCGGAAGCGCAGCGACTGATACCGGCGCATTAACTCTAATTAGCCGCGCATCCCCTCTGGTGTCCCAGATCTTGATGGCGTTTGCGCCCCGGTCCGCCACGTACACGGTTCCCTGGGCATCCACGTCCAGGTCCTCGCCGAATGTTATCCCTGCCAACTCTGGTGCTTGAGGATTCGGGCCTTTGCTCGCTGGGCCCGCGGGAACTTTTCTTAAGAGTTTTCCGGCTGCATCGAACACTGAGGCTGACGATCCTGGTGCGCTCAAGACATAATAATTGCCGTCCGCGCCCCGCTTCATTGCTCGCAGCCCCGGCCCTATTCCCGGTAGCAGCCTTTTCGCTGCGGTGAGATCCCCTTCGTCTTGGCCAAACGCCGCGCTAGTGACGCACACCAGCAGACACAACCCCGCAAGAATTCTCACGTTAAGTCCAACCCCTTTGTACTGAGATATCAGAATGCGGCGGAAGCGTTCAGGTTGCCCCGCGCCGCAGCTCCTTGGAGCGCCAATCAGTCAATCTTGAAACGGAGGCGTTCAATGGACTTCGCGCGGAGTCTGCCGGCGGCATTGCGCGGTCCTCCGTCGTCCGTTTCGATCAACACGCAATTCATCTGCACATCGCCGGACGCAACCTCAAACCGCGCAGGCAATCCATTCAGAAACTTCTTGATAATGCCATCGCGGTCCATCCCGATCACCCCGCCGTGCGGCCCGCTCATCCCCACGTCCGTGATAAATGCCGTGCCACCAGGCAGCACATGTTCGTCCGCCGTCGCCACGTGCGTGTGCGTCCCTACAATCGCTGTGACGCGTCCGTCGAGGTACCACCCCATTGCCAGCTTCTCGCTGGTGGTCTCCGCGTGCATGTCGACCAGAACGAACGCCACGTCTTCCGTCAACTTGGACAACTCGCTGTCGGCTTTGCGAAATGGATCGTCGATGGGCGTCATAAAAACGCGCCCCTGCAGATTCAGAACGGCGTACTTCACACCGTTCTTTGCCTTCCCGGCATATAGTCCGCTTCCGACGTTTCCTTCCGGAAAGTTTGCCGGCCGCAGCAGCCGCGGTTCGTGTGGCATGAACTCGAGGATTTCCTTGCGATCCCAGCTGTGGTTGCCCCCGGTGAGGACGTCAATCCCCATTGCCAGCAACTCCTCCGCCAGCCGCGGCGTGATGCCGAATCCTGAAGCGGAATTCTCACCGTTAGCAATGACTAGATCGATCTGCCGTTGCGCAACGATATCCGCCAGCCGTTCGCGAACAATCTGCCGCCCCGGCGAACCGACAATGTCACCAATGAAAAGGACGCGCATGCTCGATCAGGACTCGTGGCTGCTAGCGAAAGCTGGCTCTAATTCCTGAGACCAGTCACTAGTCACCAATCACCAGTCACCAGTCACTTACACTCCTATCTTGATATGAAAAACCGAGAGAACTGCTGCTCAGGCTTTGAGCCCGATTATGCAAAAAACGGAGCGGACTGCTTGGCCGTGGGGAGCTAGGCCGTGAACCTCTGAATTAGGTGGGCGCCACGAGCCAACCGTTAGGCTTTCCTGCCCCGCTCGCCCGTCTCCGTTCGCCTGCTTCCAGCTCAGTAACAGAGACGCTCCAGCGGGACAGGCCGTGCACACAGGCTGTCTATCCGCGGCTCCTCAGAGATTCGTCATTGGTTCAAACAGCTTTCGCTCCCTCACCTGCTTCGAAGTACCGCTCCGTTTCCTATTCTAGCAGGATGCCCGTTCAAAGCTACGCGGTGGAACCAGTGCGGTGACTTTAGAAATGCATCTGGGGACCCTGGAGAATATTTCGTGAGGACTTAATCGATGAAATCAATAACCGCGCCGTCGCGCCGGTCCAAGAATCCCACGAACTGGCCAAAGTTTGGCGCAGTTACATTGTTGTACACCGCGTTGAAATTGCCGTGATTGGTGACGTTGAGCGAATAGAACCCGAGCCGCATGTGGTGGATTTTGCCGCTTCTCGCCCCAAGAAAAGGAATCTTGAATTCACGGTAGATTTTCACATCCAACGAGAGATACCTCGCAAACCGCTGCCCGTTCGGCGTGCCCACATAATTCTGCAACACATCCACATTGGAGTACGGATAGCCGGAGTGCACGTCGAGAATGGGACTGAACGTCAGTTTCTTCGGCAAGGAAAAGATCCCCCAGGCGATCACCCTCTGGGGAACATCGTACGGCAGTAGCCCGTAGACGTTTTGCCGTATGACCGGCTGTACGAACGGAATCATCACGTTGGAAAGGTTATTCAAATCCCCGCGCGTCCGGCTCCAGATGTAAGACGCGTTCACCTCGTTGTGTTCGTGAACGGTGAAATGTACCGTACTCTCCAGCTCCCGGTAATGAGAGGAACCAGTGTTCGTCAACCCCAGGAAGGAATCCCCTCCTGCCGCAGACGTAAACGGATTCACGACAAACAAGTAAGTCGTGTGACTGTCGATGTAGCCCACCCGCAGCACCAGGTTCCTCCGCAACTCGCGATCTCCCTCGAGATTCCACGTGAAATTGCGCGGAGTCGTGCCTGGCCCTCGCGGAAGGAGAAGACCGCTTGCCAACGGGTCCATGCTCCCCACGTAGGCGTTAGTGTATGTAACCGGGGTTCCGATCTGCTGCCCTGTGGAATCAAACACGCTCACGACCCGAGTGGGGTTCACGTCAAAATCGGCAGCCAGCAGAGGCAATACGCTGTAAAACAACCCCGCCCCCGCTCGAATGACGGTCTTACCACCGCTACCCGGCGAGTACGCGATCCCCGCGCGCGGAGCGAACCCTGCGGACCAACCAGCCGTTTCGCTCGACAAGCGAGCTCCCATATCGATCGTCCAATGGGGGTTTACGGTCCAATGATCTTGAACGAACTCGGCAACCGCCGTATCCGAAGTATCTTGCTTCCCGGCGGGCTGGAAGTTGATCTCCTCCTGCATCGTCCCGCCCTGATCGAGCAGCTGCACCGGATGAGCCGTACTCACGCCGGCATATGATCGATGGCTCAGATCCACTCCCACATGGATCTCGTGGTGTCCCAACCACTTCTTTTCCGCGAATTGATAGCTGGGCAACAGTTGGAACGACTTGCCTCTTCTAGACCATTGGTTAAAGAAGTTTCCGCCCCATCCTTCCGGCGAAATCAGCATGTCATCCAATCCCTGGCCGTGAGCATTGCTGTCGAACCGCGTGTATTGCGCCAGCACGCTGAAAATTGCTCCGGAATCAAGTTGGTACTTATCCGCTAGACCGAATGCCATTCCCTTCTGATTCAAGTCGTTCGAGGCAGGCTCTGGAACGAGAGCATTAATCCCGACATGCTGTTGCCGTAGCGGGAAGGCATTGACGGTGAGCGTCACGACCTGCTTTGGGGAAAGGATGGCCTCGAGGGTACTAAACGAGTTAAAACCTTGTTTTTTGCTGATATCGTCCGGCCAAGGCAGCCCGCGCACGGTGGTCTTTTTCATGTCGTACTGAAAAACTTCAGAAAAAAACAATTTGTCGCCGAGCAGCGGCCCCCCGAAGTCCACACCAGGTGTCGCTTCCGAGAGGCCCACCATCGAGCCGTTCTTCCCCAACACGGAAGGCACAAAATTCTTCACATAGAAATTCCATTGCTCCAGCGGAGGTTTGGTCTCAATCGTTGTCAATCCGCCGGAAAAACTCCCGAGTCCCGCGTTGTAGGGCGTCTTATAGACCGCAAAGGATTGCACCGCATCCGTGGGCACGGGAATTGAAAAGCTTCCAGTCACTGGATCAGCGGTCTGCGCGGAGTTCACAAGAAACAGGCTCTGATTTTCGTCGGAGCCCTTGAACGTAAGCTTTCCATCCTGTGTTTTCACCACTCCGGGCGTAATCGGCAACACTTCTCGGATCTTTTCCTGCGGCGTCGGTAGGGCGACTAGCTGCCTGTGGGTTACAGTGGCGTCCGGGTTCGAGACGCTCTCCGTTGAAATCACCTGGTTCTGCTCACGAACTTCCACCTTCTCGGTGACGGTCTCGAGCTCGAGCGTAATGTCTTGAACCGCAGCCTGTCCCGGAGCTACCGCGACCGTCTTAGTAACTGCCTTGAACCCCTGCTGACTAACCGAAATCGTATAGCTTCCCGGCTCGAGGCTCTGGAACTCGTACCGTCCAGCCTCATCGGTATCCGCGCTGCGCGAGGTTCCATTAGGCGCCGCTGCAATAAGTTTTACGCTGATGCCTTCCAATCCAGCGGGAGCGTTCTCCTGCGTCGTGGAGATCGTGCCGTGGATGGACCCAGCGAGCGGTTTATCGCCGCCGGGGCGCACTCCCTGCCCAAACACCGGGACAGCGGCTGCCAGCATTACAAGAAGGACTGCCCCTCGCCGCACCCAGCCCAATATGCTCCAGTTCGCTGGGCTGCGGCCGGGGAACAGGGACGCCATTTCGAAATTCACTTTCCTAATTAGTTTCATGGCCTGGTCTATGGGCACTCTGTCTATGAATGCGTTCTTTCCTTAAGGTTTCGGGCTCAGTCGGATTGGCGAGCGCACTACGCCCTTTTTGCCAGCCAGACGGTATACCCTCTATTGTCAATTTGAACGGTCGAAACCGAAAGGTCGGTGAGGTCCGGATGTGCCTCAATCTCCACCTCCATGAACCTGCGTGACTGCCGGGGGGTAACTCCCCTTTCACCAGTCGAATGGCACCTCGCCCTCACTGTTCGTCTGGAACTCAGCACCTGCCAGCCCGTGGCTCCGGTGCCTAAATTGGACCCCACCCTATCCTGTTGCTTGACCCCGCAACCATTCCGGCCTAAGCTTCGTCTTAGTACCAGGATGTCCGTTAACCCTAATAGGCTCCGTTTTTGCGCACTGCTGCTCGGGATTATCTTCCTCGCGGCACAGTTCCACTTTTGCGCCGATTTAAACGCCGGCCCCGCTGGTTCGCATCCTTGCCAGCTCTGCTCCACCGCTGGCTCTGCCGTTGCTACTCAGACTTTGACGCTGGCGGTAGTTCCCGTCTTGGGCCGGCTCGAAGTTTTCGCAACACCTCTCACTCTCTCTGTACAAGCTTCACGCGCGACCTCTCCTCGCGCGCCTCCCGCTCTGTAGTTCTCCGCTCTATTTCCATTTTGTCCGTTCCACGATAACTGCATCGACCCGTCCCCATCGCATGGGACTTTAGAGGAGTACCAAAATGAGGAAAGGAATGGCATGGGCCACCGCTCTTCTGGCCTTGCCTGTCTGCGTCCTGGCCCAGCAGCATCCCTCGTCTGCTCCGGTTGCATCTCCAACCTCGCCCGTTCCGCAGACTCCGGCCATGCGTATAACCCTGGACGAGGCCATCCGCCTCGCCCTGCAGCACAATCACGCTCTTCAAGCCGCTCGCACCAACATTCTTCAAAACCAGGCGCTCGAAACCACTGCCAATCTTCGTCCCAATCCCACACTTTCCTGGGACGCCCAGTTCCTGCCCATCTTTCAACCTAACCAGTTCACGGCCGATTACATAAACAACTCCGCGCAATTCGACATGGGTATCGGCTACCTCTTTGAACGCGGCAAGAAACGCCAGCACCGCCTGCAAGCCGCCAAGGATCAAACCACGGTCTCACGCTCGCAGGTTACCGATAACGAGCGCCAGCTAACCTTCAACGTTTCGCAACAGTTCATCGGCGTCGTCCTCGCCCAGTCCACCATCGATTTTGCCAAGCAGGATCTCGATAGTTTCCAGAAAACCGTCGACATCAGCGAGGAGCGCTACAAAGCCGGAGCCGTCAGCGAGGGCGACTTCCTCAAAATCAAACTCCAGTTTCTGCAATTCCAGACCGACCTTTCCGCCGCGGTCCTCGCAAAGGTCCAAGCCATCGCCGCTCTGCGCCAACTGGTCGGCTTCGAGTCTGTCCCTGACATGTTTGATGTCGAAGGCCAGCTCGATTACCAGCCTGTCCATGCCGGCCTCGAAGACCTGAAAGCGCTGGCCATGCGCACACGGCCGGACTTGCTCGCCGCGCAGCAGAGTGTCATCGCCGCGCGTAGCCAGGAACTGCTCGCCGAAGCCAACGGCAAGCGCGATGTCGGCGCCAGCTTCAACTATTCCCACGTCGCGGCCACAAATACCGGCGCCTTCTTCTTTAATGTTCAGCTTCCCATTTTTGACCGGAATCAGGGCGAAATCGCCCGCACCCGCTACGCCATAACCCAGTCGCAAGAACAGGCCAGTGAGGCTTCCCAGCAAGTCATGACCGACGTCGTCGACGCTTACGAAGCGCTGCGCTCCAACGACCAAATCGTCCAACTCTACCGCGGTGGCTACGTCGACGCGGCTCAGAAATCCCGGGACATCAGCGAGTATGCCTACAAAAAAGGGGCCGCCAGCTTGCTTGATTTCCTGGATGCGGAGCGCACCTATCGCTCGAACCAACTTGCTTACCGCCAGGCGCTCGCCAGCTACATGACCGCCCTCGAACAGACGCGCCAGGCTGTGGGAACGAGGAATCTGCCATGAAGTTCAAAACCCAGTTTCGGGACATGAATTTTCTCGGTTCTGCCTTAGCCACGAGCCTACTAGTTACGTCGCTCGCGGGTTGCGGCGCCGATAAGCCCGAGTCCAGTATGACTTCCTACTCGTCAAGCGAGTCAAAAGCCGAAACTGCCTCGCTCTTCTCCGTTCCTCAGGAACAAATGGCGCACATCCAGGTGGTCTCCGTCGAAAAATCGGCCCTCCCACGCGTTTTGCGCCTCACCGGCGCAGTGGCCTACAACGCCTTCAAAACCACTCCGGTCTTCTCGGCCATCGGCGGGCCCGTCCACGAACTCCTCGTCGCCCCTGGTGAGACCGTACGACAGGGGCAGCCGCTGCTCACCGTGAACAGCCCGGACTACTCCGCCGCGCGCTCCGCCTACATCAAAGCCCGCACTGCGTTTCTTCTCGCGGACAAGTTCTACACTCGTGCACAAGACCTCCTCTCTCACGGCGCCATCGCTGAGGCCGACTTTCAGCAGGCCGAATCCAACCGCAACCAGGCTCAGGCCGATCTCCAGTCCACCGAAGACGCCCTTCGCGTCCTGGGCGTCAACGATCCAGAATCGCTCGCCAAGAATCCGCCCAAAACCACTTCTCAAATCCCCGTTCTCGCTCCCGTGGGTGGAGAGATTGTCGAGCGCCTTGTGGGCCCCGGCCAACTGCTTCAGGCTGGCGCCACGCAGGTATTCACCATTTCGGACATGAGCACCGTTTGGGTGCTCGTCAATGTCTACCAGGGCGAAGTCGCTTTCGTGCATCCCGGAGACACCGTGGAAATCTCCACGGACGCCTATCCGGACACTTTTCACGGCCGAATTTCCTACATTGCCTCGGCCCTCGATCCCGCCACACGCACTCTTCAGGCGCGCATCGTCACGGAGAATCCCGGTAAGAGGCTGAAGAAGGATATGTATGTCACCGCATCCGTCAGTGCCGGCGCTATCGCCAACGCGCTCACGATTCCTGATGCTGCCGTTCTCCGCGACACAGAAAACCAGCCCTTCGTTTACGTTCAGTCCGTCGTGAAACAAAACGAATTCGCTCGCCGCTCGGTTCAACTGGGCGACAGTCATGCCGGCCGCACCCAGATTACCGATGGGCTAAAGGAAAATGAGCACGTTGTCGGCGACGGCAGCCTATTTTTGCAGTTCAAGAATTCTTTGCAGCACTAGAGGGAGACGCGGCGGGAAGAAATCACGATGATCCATCACATTGTCCAATTCGCTCTCCGCCAGCGCTTTCTCGTGCTGATGATCACGCTGCTGATCGTGGTCGCTGGCGCGGAATCCTTCCGCCGCATGCCCGTGGACGCCTATCCCGATCTTTCTCCACCCATGGTCGAGTTGATCACGCAGTGGCCCGGCCACGCCGCCGAAGAGGTTGAGCGCCTCGCCACTCTTCCTCTCGAGCTCGCCATGAACGGCACGCCGAACCTTAAAGTCATGCGTTCCATTTCGCTTTACGGTCTTTCCGACGTCGTCCTCACGTTCGAAGACACTACAGATGCGTACTTCGCGCGCCAGGTCGTCTTCGAGCGCCTCAGCGACGCCACCCTGCCTGCCGGCGTCACGCCCAGCATGGCCCCGCTCTTTAGCCCCAGCGGTCTCGTCTACCGCTACGTCATCGAAAGCCCCGATCGCTCTCCGATGGAACTTCACACCTTCGAAGACTGGATCATCGAGCGCGCCTATCGCAGCGTTCCCGGCGTCGCCGACGACTCCGGCTTCGGCGGCCCCACCATGGAGTATCACGTCCTGCTCGACCCCGTTAAGCTCTACAACTACCACCTTCCCGTCGTGCAGGTCCTCAACGCTCTCACCGCCAACAACGCCAACACCGGCGGTGGCTTTTACTCCCAAGGTGGCCAGTTTTACTATGTCCGTGGCCTCGGCCTCGTTAAGAACACCGACGACATCGGCGAAGTGGTTGTCGGCAGCGGCAACGGCGTGCCTATCCGCATCAAGGACATCGGCCGCGTTGTCATCGGTAACGCCCCGCGCCTCGGCATTTTCGGCTTTCAAGACAAATCGAAAAACAACGACGACGCCGTTGAAGGCGTCATCCTCATGCGCCGTGGCGAACAGACGCAAAATGTCCTTCACGGCGTCGAGAAAAAAACCGTCGAGCTGAACCGCGATCTTCTCCCCCCCGACGTCAAAGTCCGCCCCTACTATGACCGCAGCGATCTTGTCCGTGTCACCACCGATACCGTCGAATGGAACCTCTTGCGCGGCATGGCGCTTGTCCTCATCGTCCTCATCTTTTTCCTTGTCAGCATCCGCGCCGCCGTCATTACCGCGCTGACCGTTCCCCTTGCTCTGCTCTTCGCCTTCATTTTTCTCCACGCTACTGGCGAGGCCGCCAACTTGCTCTCCATCGGCGCCATCGACTTCGGCATCATCATCGACGGCACCATCGTCATGGTCGAAAATATCTACCGTGAGCTAAGCCTCCGCCACGGCCAGGAATACAAACTGAGCGACGTGATCCTCGCCGCCGCTCGCGATGTCGACCGCCCTATCTTTTATTCCGTCGCCGTCATCATTGCCGGTTACCTCCCCATCTATGCCCTCACCGGCCCCGCAGGAAAACTCTTCCATCCCATGGCGGACACCATGGCTTTCGCACTCGTCGGCGCGCTCATCCTCACTCTCACCGTCGTCCCGGTCATGGCTTGGTACACCTTCAAGAACGGCGTCGAGGAAAAGCGCAATCGTGTCTTCGACTGGATCCGAGACTTTTATGCAAAGTGCCTCGATTTCTGTCTCGCGCATCCCAAGTTCACTCTTTTTGTAAGCACCGCCATCTTTGCTGCCAGTCTTCTCCTCATTCCTCTTATCGGGGGAGAATTCCTTCCCCACCTCGACGAGGGCGCTCTCTGGGTCCGTGCCACCATGCCCTATACCATCTCTCTCGAAGACGCTTCTAAATTCGCGCCTCAAATTCGCAACATTCTTAATCACTACCCCCAGGTTACCGTCGTGGGCTCCGAGCTTGGCCGTCCCGATGACGGCACCGATCCAACCGGTTTTTTCAATTGTGAGTTTTACGTTGGTTTGAAGCCTTACAACGATGCTTCCTGGAAGAGCGGCTCAATTCACTCCAAAGCAGCGCTGACCGAGGATCTCTCGAAAAAACTCGACGCTTATCCCGGCGTGATTTTCAACTTCACGCAACCCGCCGAAGATGCCGTCGACGAAGCTCTTACTGGACTCAAGTCCGCGCTTGCCGTCAAAATCTTCGGCCCGGATCTCGATGTCCTCGAGAAAAAAGCCGTCGAGATTCGGAACGCTCTCGACAAGACCCCCGGCTTTAAGGAGCTCACTGTCGTCCGTGAACTCGGCCAGCCCAGCCTCCTCGTCGACGCCGACCGCCAAAAAATCGCTCGCTATGGCATCAACGTCGCCGACGTCGAAGCCGTTGTACAAGCCGCCGTCGGCGGCCAGGCCGCCACCCAGGTTATCCAGGGCGAAAAAATCTTCGACCTCGTCGTCCGCATGGAGCCGAAGTACCGCTCTAGCGCTCGCGACATCGGCGATCTTCTTGTTCCTGCGCCCGCTGGTCAGCAGATCCCGCTCTCCGAGCTTGCTACCATAAAGGAAAGCAGCGGCGCTTCCTTCATCTATCGCGAAAACAATTCCCGCTACATCGGCATTCAATTTTCTGTCGAAGGCCGGGATCTTAAGAGCATCGTACAATCCGGTCAGGAGGCCGTGCGCAAATCCGTGGTGCTCCCCGAGGGCTACTCGCTCAATTGGGGCGGCGAATACAGCGAGCTTTTGGAAGCCGAGTCACAATTCATCATCATAGCTCCACTCGCGGTTTTGCTTATTTTCCTGATTCTCTTCGCCCTCTATGGCAACTTTAAATTCCCCGTCACCATCGCCATCGGCGCCGTTATGACCCAACCCGTCGGCGCGCTCATCGCCTTGAAGCTCACCCACACGCCCTTCAGCGTCTCCAGCATTCTCGGCCTCCTTGCGCTCTTGGGCGTCTCGGTTCAGACCGCCGTTATTCTGGTCAGCTACATCAATAAGCTTCGCATCGAGGGCCGATCCATCCACGAGGCCACCCGCGAAGCCTCGCTCCTTCGCCTCCGTCCTATCATGATGACCGCGCTCGTGGCTTGTCTCGGTTTGCTCCCCGCCGCCATGTCCACCGGCGTCGGCAGCGACACGCAAAAGCCCTTCGCCATCGTCGTCGTTGCCGGTCTCCTCTCTCGCCTCCTTATCGGCTTCTTCGTCAACCCCGTTCTCTACCAAGTCGTCGCCCGTGAAGGCGACGTCCTCCAGGTGTGATGTAGAAGGTCCGATGTGGCTCGTCCAAGTCTTGCAACGCAGAAAAGCATGAGCAGTCTTGTCACTGCTCGCTCAGAAATGTTGGCTTGAACTAACGGGCTTGCTTAGGAGTTCGGGTCGAAGTTAATGGCCACAATCATTGTGCTTTCGCCGCCGGGCACAAATTTCCATTGACGCACGGCTTTCTCCGCGGCCTCGGCCAGTGCTGGATTTCCGCCCAGCACCTCAACGTCTTTCACGGTCCCATCCGCGTGGATGGCCACTTTCAACCGCACAGTCCCCCCAATGCCCCTGGTTTTCAAGACCGAGGGATAGTGCACATCCACCTTCTTCAGGATTTTGCGCTCATTGTCCTGCGCTTGCCCCGGCGTCATGCACAGCAGTGTCAACAGAAGGCAGCAATAAATTGCGGCGTATCGAGTCCTGCGTTCACGTTTTGTCATCGTGCGGCCTTAAAGCTACGGCGGGGTCTTGGCTTTGGGACCAAGCGCACCATTGCCTCTTCCTTTGCCGCAGTAATCTTGCAGTCCTCCTACCAACCATTTGCGCTTTTTTCAAACCGGTTCCAGCAGTGCATACCACCGCTCAAGCTGCATGCAAGTTATTGAAATGCTTAGACTTAGATTCAGGGAAGTGATATCGCTGGAATGCCTTCCGCTATCGAAGCATCAGCCCTCTAGACAACATTCTCAATGTCAGCTCAATACCTCGGTTCACATTGAGAATTTCTCTGCGATAGCTCCGTCTCGTAGGACAGCCCTGTCGGCTCCGGCGGCCGGGGGCCGAGCCAAAAACTACTTTTTCGGCGGCTGCGCCGTTGGCGGCAAGATCCCGTTCAGTCGCAAATAAATGGCCTGCGCCCCGTAGTGGTCGTACCAATCGTCGCTCAACGTGATCAGCGCTCCCGCGCGCGACGTCTGCCGGTTCGCAAACAAAGTCAGGGAATCCCCCAGCTTCGAATCGTCCACGCCCGCCAATGCCGTGCTGCAATACTCAAACGAAGCCTTCAGCGCCCCCACCAGCTTTTCCTTGGGATCCGTGTCCGCCAGTTTCGCGTCCGGCGCCGCCTGCCCGGAAATTTTCGAGCACAGAAAATTGTTCGACTGCGCGATGTGCATCACCACGTGCCCGAACGAGTTCATCTCCGGCGTCGGCTTGAAGCCATATTTCTCCGCCGGCATCAAATCGGCTGCATCCACCATGTTCTTCTCGTACCGCGTCAATTGCCCTTTCACCGTCGTCGTCACCGGATTCGCCACCGGTCCGCCCGCCGCTTCTTGCGCCGCGCAAACCGCTCCGCTTGCCAGCACCGCCGCTATCATCAATCCAATTCGCTTCATCTTTTTTCCCTCTCTGTACAAAGCGCCTACGCGCCGCCCCGAAACCTTCCGAACGCTCAGTCGCCAGCAGCATACCCCCGCTCCACCTGCGCGACAAGGAGCTTCCGTCGCCCCCTCAGCCACGCCCCACTTTGCCTCCCAATGATTGCGAAATTCGATTCTCTTTATCCAAATTTTATTTGCCTTCTCCGGCCCATTCGCTCTCATAATACAAGTGATGCTTCTCGAAGCAGTCCTGTCTGCTTCGAGGCGAATTTAGACTTACGATCCGTCCTCCCACGGCCAGGATTTCTCGACAGGCAGGAATCAAGGCCGCGAGTCGCGGTCTGAACGAGGAGCTTATGGCAAGAACAAACGGAAACGGTTCATCGACGAAAAGCAAATCTCCCTCCGCCAAGAAACTTTCCCCTCAGCAGAAAATCGCGCAACGCGCCTACGAAATCTATCTCGAGCGCAATGGCGCTCCCGGCAACCCCCTCGAAGATTGGGTCCGCGCCGAACACGAAATCCTGCATAAGACCCGCAAATCGGCCAAGAAAACCGCCACCGCCGCAGCCTAGTTTCATGCTGCGGTAGATCTCCTGTTGCGATTCTTCCTGTGTAGCACGGGGCAGCCGCCCCGCCCTTTTTTCTGTGCTTGATCTTTAGCCCGCCGGCTCTATCCTGGCACCCAGCTCCGTGGCTTCCTCACCGCGCCCCGCCCTTTTTTCCGCGGTCTCTCGCTGTCTTGACGCAGACATTCTCGCAGCACTCCGCTACAATGGCGCGGCTCGCAAAACGCGATCCACATCTCGCCAAGGAAAAAATCTGATGCTTCCTCCTTCAAAAATTATTTGCAGCGCCTCGCCCCTCACCGCCCGCAAATTTGCCGGCCGCGCACTCTTGTCTCTCATCGCGCTCTACGCGACATCCGCAATTCTTCTTGCCGCCCCGCAAACCCCGCGCGAAAAAACTTCCCCCGCGCAACCTCGCTTCGCCATCTCTTTCGATTCGCAGCTCAGCCCCGCTCCGCTCGACGGCCGCGTCTACGTCGTCATCTCCACCACCAACGACCCCGAGCCCCGCGACCAAATCCTCGAAGTCGAAGTAAAATCCCAGCAAATCTTCGGAATTGACGTCGACGCCCTCGCCCCCGGCCAAAACGCCATCATCTCCGACGACGCTCTCGGCTACCCCACCCCCAATTTCCGCGCTCTTCCCGCCGGCGACTACTGGGTCCAGGCCGTCCTAAACAAGTACACCACCTTCCACCGCTCCGACGGCCACACCGTCAAGCTCCCCATGGACGAAGGCGAAGGCCAGCACTGGAACTCCAAGCCCGGCAATTTCTACAGCGTCCCCGAACGCGTCCACATCGATCCCGCCGCCTCAAACGCCAGCACGATCCAAATCCATCTCACCAAAATCATCCCGCCCATCGACTCTCCCAAAGACACCGAATGGGTCAAGCACATCAAAATTCAAAGCCAGGTCCTCACAAAATTCTGGGGCCATCCCATGTACCTAGGTGCAATCGTGGTCCTTCCCGATGGCTGGGCCTCTCATCCCAACGCACACTATCCCCTGCTCGTCGATCACGGCCACTTTCCCCACGATTTCACTGGCTTCCGCACCACTCCTCCCGACCCCAATACGACCGGCTACGCCCTCGAGCGCGCCCAAGCTGCCTACAAGTTTTATCAGGACCGGATCACCGGCAAACTCCCCCACATGCTGCTCCT
>JBGPLB010000069.1:0-22459 GCA_041486245.1 Candidatus Acidiferrum sp. | reverse complement strand
TAGCGTGCGTTGCATCTCCTCGCGCAACATTTCTGTGAAGACCGATCCGCCGATAGTGCTGGCGCCGGGCTGGGCGATATCCGCGGTTCGGTAGCCACCCGTCAGAACACGGTGCAGCGACTGCTCGACCCAATCTGCTTCGAGCGAAAGCCCAAACGCATCGCGCAGCATCAGCGCCGCGCTCAAGATCGACCCAACCGGGTTGGCGGAATCCGTGCCCACCAGCGACGGCGCCGAGCCATGAATCGGCTCGAAGACCGGCGCGCCCGTCCCAAAACTCGCCGAGGGAATCAGGCCGATCGAGCCCACCAGCGCCGCGGCCGCATCGCTCAAAATGTCCCCGAACATGTTGCTCGTCAGCATCACGTCAAACTGCGAAGGCCGCAGCGTGAGCTGCATCGCCGCGTTATCCACGTACATGTGCTCGAGCTTCACCGTAGAGTAGACGCCGCTCATCGCAACGATGGTCCGCCGCCAGAGCTGCGAACTCATCAAAACGTTGGCCTTGTCCACCGAACAAAGCCGCCGCGAACGATTCTCCGCCCGCGCAAAAGCAAACGTCGCAATCCGCTCGATCTCCGGCGTCGAATACGATTCCGTATCCCAGGCTCGCTCAACGCCATTCTCGGTAACGTTGCCCCGCTCGCCGAAGTACATCCCCCCCGCAAGTTCGCGCACAATCTCGATGTCCAAATCGCCCAAACGCTCCGGCTTCAGCGGAGAAATTCCGCGCAATGGCTCCAGCACCCTCACCGGGCGCACATTCACGTAAAGCCCCAGACCCTTACGCAGACCAAGCAGCCCGCTCTCCGGCCGCTTCCCTACAGGAAGCGAATCCCACTTTGCCCCTCCAACAGCCCCCAGAAAAACCGCGTCCGCTTTGCGGCAAGCATCCAGCGTTTCGTTGGGAAGCGGCGTGCCCGTGGCATCAATCGCGGCCCCGCCAATCGGAAAGTCGTGAAGTTCAAACTCGTGGTTGAATTCGTGCGCGCACTCGCGCAGCACAGTCGCCGCGGCCCGCGTAACTTCCGGCCCGATGCCGTCTCCCGGCAAAAGCACTACAGTCTTTTTCACTTTCATCGAAATCCCCACTCCCCCGAAACTCATCCAAGCGCAGCTTGGGCGCCGCGCAACTACGCCGCCGAGCTAGCTTCCGCCGCGACTGCCACAGGCCGCCGCCGCATCACTTCATGCGCGATAGCTACCAAATCCCGCGGCCGCACCTGCTTCGCTTCATCGGCCAGCGTCGTCACTCGCTTGTAGCACTCCGCCAGTTCCTCTTCGCTCGGCTCATAACCGAGATTCCGCAGGCTCACCTTCAAAGCATTGCGCCCCGAATGTTTCCCCAGCACAAACGACCGCGAAGGCACTCCCACAGTCTCCGGCGAAATAATCTCGTACGTTAGCGGATTCTTGATGATCCCATCCTGGTGAATTCCCGCCTCGTGCGCAAACGCGTTCGCTCCCACAACCGCCTTGTTGGGCGCCACGGCCGCTCCGGTAATCTCCGAGAGCATCCGGCTCGAGCGGAAAAGCTCGTCTAACTTTATTCCGGTTGTTACTCCAAAGCTTTCCTTGCGAACGGCCAGCGCCACTGCAATCTCTTCCAGCGCCGCGTTCCCCGCTCGTTCGCCGATCCCATTGATCGTGCACTCAATCTGCCGCACGCCTGCGCGAACCGCCGCCAGCGAATTCGCCACCGCCAATCCTAGATCGTCATGGCAATGCGCGCTCAGCGTGATCCCCTGCCGATCATCAAGATGCGCGCGTACTTGCTCGAACATCGCGCCATATTCGTCCGGCACCGCATAACCCACGGTGTCTGGCAAATTCAAAATCGTCGCGCCCGCATCCACCGCCACCTGGCAAACCTGGCACAGAAATCCAATGTCGGTACGCCCCGCATCTTCGGCCGAAAACTCCACTTCCCCAACGTGTTTCCTTCCCAAGCGAATCATCGAGCCGATCGCTTCGAGCGCGTGCTCGCGTGTCATATTCAATTTCACCCGAAGATGCAGATCGGACGTTGCAAGAAAAATGTGCAGCCGCGGGGCTGCCGCCTGTTCCAGCGCCTCGATCGCCGCGTTCACATCCTGTGGCTTGGCACGGGCCAAAGCCGCAATGGGAACGTTCCGCACTTCGCGCGCCACCTGCCGCACTGCATCGAGATCGCCTCGCGATGAAATGGGAAACCCGGCCTCAATGACATCCACGCCCAGCGCCGCAAGCTGCCGCGCCATGCGGATCTTTTCCTCGGTGTTCATCGAAAATCCCGGCGATTGCTCGCCGTCGCGCAGCGTCGTATCGAAGATGCGTACGGAGTCCATGGAGTCCCCCTAAGCTAGTAGTAGGACAGAAGACCGCCTCATGGTCAAATTTATCTTTGTTCTACTTTTGATAATCTTGTCTTATACTGCCCCGGGGGGGCAAAAGACTATGGATCTTGGCGAACTGCAGGTATTTTTGATGGTCGCCAAGGAAGGCAGTTTCTCTCGCGCCGCCGAGCGCTTGTACCGTACCCAGCCAGCCGTCAGCCTGACCATTCGCAAACTCGAGGACGGGCTCGGCCAGCCTCTTTTCGTTCGCGGTGCTCGTCCGGTGCGCATGACCGACGCCGGGACGCTCCTGAAAGACTACGCCGAGCGCCTGATCAATCTGCGCGATGAGGTAAAGAAGGGGCTTAGCGAACTCGAAGGTCTATCCCGCGGCGAGCTCTCCCTTGGCGTGAACGAAAGCTCCATCCACGCTCTCCTGCCGGCCTTGGCCGCCTTTCGCCAGCTGCATTCCGGCGTCCTGGTCCGCGTCCATCGCATGTTCTCTCGCGATATCCCCCATGAGGTTCTTAACTATCGCCTCGACCTCGGCGCCGTCTCCTACGTCCCGCAAGAGCCGCAGCTCCAGGCCACCGAAATCTTGAAGGACGAGCTCACTCTGGTCGTTCCGCCAAAGCATCTCCTCGCGAAAAGGCGCGAAGTCGACGTCGAGGATCTCGGCAACGAAGACTTCATCGCCCACAGCGTCGAGTCCCCCTATCGCCGCCGCGTGATCGAGCTTTTCGCGCGAAACCGCACCGCTCTGAACATGCCCATTGAAATGCCCACCATCGAAAGTATCAAGCGCTTCGTGCAAATGGGCATGGGCGTGGCCATCGTGCCGCGCATGTGCGTGCAATGGGAGATCGAGCACGGCTGGATGAAGGAAGTGAAAATCCGGCAGATGAATATGCCGCGCCACGTCTATCTCGTCTCTCGTCGCGGTGCGCGGCTTCCCCACGCCGCCGCCGAACTCATGCGCATCTTGCGAGAAACTTGAAATTCCCTCGCCCGCTTGGGCGAAGCTGGCGCATGATGCGAGAAATTTCTACCGCGCCTGGTCCGGCTTCCCCGCCATGCACATCACCGTGGAAAGCATCGTAGCGCAGTGGCTTTCCGCTCCGCCCTTGCGAACGAACACGTCCGCGGCGCAAATCTTCAACGTCTTCCCGGAACGGACCACGCGCGCGCGCGCGATCAACTCCTCGCCAGCCGCCGGCGCAAGCAAGTTCATCTTGTACTCCACCGTAAGCACTGAAGAATCGGCGCTCATGAGCGTGTAGGCCGCATAGCCGCAGGCGCTGTCGGCTATCGCGCCAGTGACGCCGGCATGAAAATAATCATGTTGTTGGGTCAACTCGGGACGAAAGGGAACGCGTATCTCCACTCCACCCGGCTCCACGGACACCAATTTAGCGCCGAGATGCTTCATCATCCCTTGCCGCGCGAAACTCTCCTGAACCCGCCGCGCAAACTCTGGATCCTGCGATTCAAATCTTGGTTTTTCTTCCATGCGGCTGAGTATAACAGCGCCGTGGGAACGCCGGCTCGTCGAGCAAGCGCAGCGGACTCTCTAACTCTTTGCTTCTAGCGCCTCTTCCCAATCGATCCGTTCCCCGGAATCTCCAAAAAATCAGCAAATATATACTGTTAAGTGTATACAATATTTAGGTATATTTTTGTTGACTGCAAGCTTGTTCCGTCTTACCTTGTGTTCGTTGTTGTTTCCCGCTCGGATCCACTGAGGCGCCGCTTTTTGTAACGGCCAAGGAAGACGCATGGCTCATGCACGCGCGTTTTCTGTTCATTTCACTAAGACGCTACATTTCCGCCCAAAGAATTATTTGAAACTGCTAATCTTTTTCGCCGCCCTCATTTCAGCAGGCGCGATCGTCCCCTCCGCGCTTGCTCAGTTCCAGCAGCCCTTGGTCTTCTCGTCCGGAGGCGCCGTCGCCGTTCGCAACGACCAAACCGGCGCGCTCACTCCCGCCGCAGGCTCTCCCTTTGCCGCAGTCAACAAATCCCTGACGATTGACGTCCAAGGCCGCTTCTTGTTCGCCATCGGCGCCAACAGCATTCGCATGTTTCAGATCACCAATTCCACCACCGGCGCTTATCAAGAGGTCGCCAATTCGCCCTTCGCGTCTGCGGACACAAACCAACCGGCGTTTATCGCCGTCGAGCCCAGCGGACAATACATTGCCGTGGTAAACCGCGCCGGACGAAATCCCGGAGATGGCCTGGTGGAAACATTCCTGATCTCTTCAAATGCCGTCGGTGGTCCTGCGCTAATCCCGCTTGCCGGATCTGCCATGGAGCTTGACTCCACCCCCATCGGAGTCGCCCAACCGCCCGATACTAAGCAATTTCTGATCTTCATGGGCCCCAACCCTCTGTCCTTAGACACCTCGATCCAACGAGGATCGGAGTTTCAAGATCTTTCTATTGATCCACTATCGGGTTTCATTACTGGCCTTCAGTCGAACTCAGCTATTCCCAAGCGCGGCGACAGTTTTGCCATGGATCCTCAAGGCCGCTACTACGTGACCGGGACACAAGACAATCTCCTCGAGTTTGGCCTAGTCCAGCTTTTCGGCATTGGCGGAAACGGACTTCTTGGCGACATCCAGCTGCCTCAATCTCATTTTCCCGCAACCCTCTGGATCGATAGCACGGGAACATTTCTCTACGTCGCCACCTCGAATCCAGGGAATCCCGTCGTCGTGAACATCTATTCCGTCGACCTGCAAACCGGCCAGCTTACCCAAACATCGAGTTCGCCTCTGCCTGGCTTCACTTCTGTCCCAGTGTATTCCCCCGACCCCACTGGCTCTTTCAACTATGGCTCTGGCGCCGACCAAAACACCGCCATCGCTTATACCATCGATCCGCAAACCGGTTACTTCGTCCAGACCGCCAACTCCCCCTTCACCATCCCGCAAATCGCCGGAACTCTCACTTTCAGCATTCCGCCCGGCCAGCAAGGCGTCAGCGGCCCTTCGGCCTTGCTCTCCGCTACGAGCCTTTCCTTTGGATCGATCCAAACCGGCACGTCCAGCACGCCGCAAACTGTCACGCTCACCAGCAATGGCGGTCAAGCTCTCAGCGTAAATTCCATTTCCCTCTCCGGCCCCGATGCCGCTCAGTTCCAGGAAATGGACACCTGCCAAGTCCCCTCCGCTCTTCAACCCACTAACTTCTGTTCCATCAGCATCACCTTCTCGCCTACCAGTACCGGCTCCCTGCAGGCCACCCTTTCGATCTCCGATAATGCTCCTGGCAGCCCTCAATCGGTGCAGCTCAGCGGCACTGGCGTCGCTCCCCCGCCGCCCGCTCCCGCCGTGAACGTGACGCCAAACCCCGTCAGCTTCCCCACCATCACGCAAGGGACCACCAGCTCTCCGATCACCGTCACTGTCTCGAACTCCGGCAACGCCACTCTCAACATTTCTTCTGTCCTTCTCGCTGGCAACAACGTCACCGACTTCAGCATGACAAACGGCTGCAACGGTCCTTACGCACCGAACGCCAGCTGCATGATCACCCTGACTTTCACGCCTCTCGCTGCCGGGCAACGTTCCGCAATCCTATCGATTTCGGACGACGCTCAGAACTCTCCACAATCCATCCAAGTTAGCGGCACGGCCAAAGCCGCTCCCCCAACGAATCCCGCCGTATCCCTCTCTCCTTCTGGTCTTTCGTTCGGTGTCATCACGCAAGGTACGGCCACCGCGCCTCAATCGGTCACGGTAACAAACTCCGGCGGAGCTCCACTTCACATCACTTCCATTCTTCTTGGAGGAGCAAACGGCGGCGAGTTCATCCTGACAAACGGTTGCACCGCCGCCAGCTATTCTGTGAACGCCACCTGCACGATCGGCGTTTCGTTCGCGCCGCTTGGCACTGGATCGCGCTCGGCCACCATCACACTTACAGACGATGCGCCGAATTCACCTCAGGTCATCAATCTCGGCGGTAATGCAAGTCCAGCCATCACCGTGGGTCCTGCCCCGGGTGGATCTACCTCAGCCGCAGTCAGCGCAGGGCAAACTGCAGTGTACAACCTTCAGATAACGCCCGGCGCAGGCTACACCGGCGGCGTGGCCCTCGCCTACAGCACGCCGCCGCTCGGCGCAAACATTCAGGCGCCGTCCTCGCTGCAAATTTCGAATGGGAATCCCGCTTCGTTTGCGGTAATGGTGACGACCAGCGGCGCCGGGGCGCCGTTCTCCTTTGCTCCGCGCCCCACGCCACTCCCTGCTCTGCGCGCAGCGCCAACCCTGCCCGCCGGCGTCCTCTTGCTTTTCCTGATCGCCCTCGCAGGCAGGCGCGATATGGGCATGCGCGCAAGGCGCCTCGCGTTTGGTGGCGGCTTCGCAACGATTGCCGCCTTAATTGTCCTGACCACGGCAGGTTGCGGCGGCGGTAGCACAAGTGTCGCTGCACCTCCACCGCCTCAGGTAATCACGCCTCAAGGATCATTCAATATCGTGGTCACACCATCGGCAATGTCGGCATCCGGCCAGCCGCTCCAGTTGCAACCGATTCAATTGTCGCTAACTGTCAAGTAGCAGACGCCCTAGTTCGCCACTGATATGCGATAAATTTTCCCCGCGCCATCATCCGACACCAGCAAAGATCCGTCCGGTGCCACCGCCACTCCCACCGGTCTGCCATAAACATCTGGCCCGCCCGGATTCGGCACCAGCCCGGTCAGAAACGGCACCGGATCGGCAGACGGCTTTCCGTCCTTGAACGCCACAAACGCGATCTGATACCCCGCGCGCGACGCCCGGTTCCACGAACCGTGTTCCGCTACGAACGCCCCGCCCCGGTAGCTCTCCGGGAACTGCTTCCCCGTGTAAAAAGCAAATTGCAGCGGAGCCACATGCGCTCCCAGCAGCACATCAGGAATAATCGCCTTCGCAACAAGTTCCGGCTTCTGCGGCTTCACTCGGTCGTCTACGTTGCTTCCAATATAGCTATACGGCCAGCCGTAGAACCCGCCGTCCTTCACCGAAGTAAAATAATCCGGCGGCAGATTGTCTCCGAGTTCGTCGCGTTCGTTCACGCTGGTCCACACTTCTCCAGTGACTGGCTCGATCGCCAATCCCACTGGATTCCGAAGTCCGGTCGCAAACAGCCTCGCGTTCTTCCCATCCGGATCGCAAATCGTAATCGCCGCGCGAATCGGGTCCTCGCCCGTGCTGATGTTCGAACCTGATCCAACGGAAACGAACAAGTGCTTGCCGTCAGCCGAAAATGCCACGGACCGTGTGTTGTGGCCGCCCGATGGCAACTTCATGAGCGGTTCCGCTTCGCCCAGCCTTTTCGATGTCTTCGGGTCATACTTGAATCGCACGAGTTCGTTCGTGTTTCCAACGTAGACGTACTCGTCCTTGAACGCGATGCCGAAAACGCGCGTTGTCCCCGTTGCGAACACTTCCCGGTCCTTCGCTCCTCCCGTGTTCTGCGGATCTCTGAGGATGTCGATCTGGTTCGCTCCCGTCTCAGCAACAAAAATATCTCCGTTTGGCGCCACTGCTAGCCAGCGCGGGGTCTTGAAGCCTTCCGCAAACACGTTCACGCGAAATCCTTGCGGCGCCGTGGGAAGAAAGCCCGGAGGCGGCGCTTCCTTGCTCGGGCCGTTGCCCGCCGACTTCGTGGAGTAAGGTGCTGGAAGTTGCGGCTTCTGGCCGTGCGTGACTTGTGCGGAAAGGATCGCAGGTAAAATCAGAACACTGCCGATCGCGGAAACGGCGTAACGACTCATTTTCATGAAACTCTCCTCAGTTCGAGTTTTCAGTCTTCAGTATATTGCCGCGCAATCGCGCACAGTTCCAGCTTTGATTTTTTAGGAAATTTAGGGAGAACGGCGCCGTCTCCGCCCCTTGGCTGAAATCTTGGTCTTCACAATCCAAAAACATACAGAACACGGTCCGCGCTGATCGCGACTCGCTGTTTGCCATCCACCGTGAACGAAATGGGATTCGCTACGATTGCGCCGCCGGTTTGAAAATCCCACAAGGCGTTTCCAGTCCGCGCATCGAGCGCATAGAAATTCCCTTCATCCGATCCCGAGAAAACCAGTCCGCCTGCCGTCGAGAGCACTCCCGCCCACGGCGGCGAATGCAGCCTGAAATTCCACTTCGTCTCTCCCGTCTTTGCATCCAGTGCGCGAATCTCGCCCCATGCATCGTCCGGCGGCAATTCGTCCTCTCCGCCTCCTGCGTAGAATGTCCCGGGTTTGTACTCGGTCTCTCGCTTGAAGAAAACCGAACCAATCTCGCGAACCGCAACGTAAAACATCTCTGTTTGTGGACTATACGAAGGACTAAACCAAACCGTTGCTCCGTTCGCGTTCGGCCAGACCAACGCGCCTTTCTCCGTCGGCTCGGAATCTCCTGCCAGGATTGGCCGCCCTTTCGCATCAAGCCCTTTCGCCCACGTCTGTTTTGCATATGGCTGCCCCGCGATGAATTCTCCGGTCACGCGGTCGAGCACGTAATAAAACGCATTTCGGTTGGCACTGGCGATCAGCTTGCGGTCGCGGCCTTGAATTTTCGCGTCGAATAGGATGGGAACGTGCGCCGCGTCCCAATCGTGCGTGTCGTGCGGTGTAAATTGAAAGTGCCACCGCAGCTTTCCTGTCTCTCCATCCAACGCAACAAACGAGCAAGCGTAAAGGTTGTCGCCCTTCCTCGCGTCTCCGTTCCAATCCGGGCTGGGGTTGCCCACTCCCCAATACACCAGCTTCAACTCGGCGTCGTACGCTCCCGTCACCCACGTCGGCCCTCCGCCAGTTTTCCAGCTCTCGCCGGCCCAGGTCTCGTGCCCTGGCTCGCCGGGACCGGGTATCGTCCAGAACCGCCAAGCCTGTTTTCCGCTCTTTGCATCATACGCATCCACGAATCCCCGGATTCCGGCTTCTCCGCCGCTCACTCCCACCACAATCTTTCCCTCGATCGCCAGCGGCGCCACCGTCATGCTATATCCCAATTTGTAGTCCCCGACCTTCGTGTTCCAACGTTCCGCCCCGCTCTTCAAATCCAACGCCACCAAATAACAATCTAGAGTCGCCACATAAAGCTCGTCGTCGAGTACCGCCGGCCCCCGGCTGACTCGTCCAAAGCCAATATTGTGGTAGTCCTTCGGAATCTCACGATTCCACGTCCACAGCCTTCGTCCCGTGTGGACATCCAGCGCCGCCGCCCAGTTTGGCCCGGTGATGTACATAATGTCGTCCACCACGATCGGCGAGACTTCACTTCTGTCGTTCGGAAATTGAAACGCCCACTTCACCTTCAAGTTCCCGACGTTTTCCGTCGTAATCTCATTCAACGGCGAAAATCGGTGGCCCAGCAGATCTCGTGAATAGGTCAGCCAGTTCCCCGGCTCCTTGTCGGCATTCACAATCCGTTCGAACGGCACTTGTCCAAAAACCGCACCGCACAAAAAAGCGCTCAGCAGCGCAGCGCAAAGCACTCTCATTGTTTTCCTCGCTGCGAAGCCAGGTACGCCACCAAATCCTGCAGCTCCGTCGCGCTCAGTATCCCCTCGAACGGCGGCATCGGAGTTTCTCCGCGCAGTTTCTTCAATTCCTTCAACTCCTGCTTCCGTAAATTGTGATAGTGCCCCGCAGCGTCCTTAACCTGAATCGTAAACGAGTCTTCATTCGCCCGGATGCCTTCAATCGTTTTGCCAGAAGCCGTCGTCGCCTTCACGAAAAGAAAATCCTCCGGTAGCGCTGAATTTGGTTTGCTGATCGCTTGTTTCAGGAAGGATGCGCTCCGCCGGTCTCCGATCCCTGTCAATTCCGGTCCGTACCCCTCACCCCGGCCCTCCAATACGTGGCAACCTCCGCAGCCGCTCTTGGCGTACACTCCCGCGCCGCGCGCTGCATCGCCTGGCAGGGGGTCCGGAGGAATCTTGCTCAGCGAGCGCACAAACGCCGCTAGGTTCGCCACGTCATCCTCATCGAGAAACCACGCCCCGGGCATGCTCGGCGGGATGCCCTCCGCGATCACTAAGTTCAGCGCCTCGTCGTCTGGCGCATGCGCGAGATGCACGCGGTTGAGTGCCGGCCCTCGCCCTCCTTTGCCGTCGATTCCATGGCACAACGCGCAGTGCCGTTCGAACAATCGCTTTCCTACAGCGGCATCCCCGGGTGAAGTTTTATCTTCTGAACGCGTCTGCCGTGCCCGAATCGTTCCAAGCAATCCACACCCGAGCAATCCGCCTAAAACAATGAACGCGAACATTTTTCCCCGCACTGTTGTCACCATCGGACCATCCCGAACGAAACCTCGTCAGTGTTTTGGGAGCCTAACCCTGAGTATGTATGCTGTCAATTCCATCTCCCATCCTGTGCAGGCCGCGAAGCATCGGCAGCGGGTGACGTTCACTTCCACCCCTCTTCGTGTTTCCCGGCCCGCTCGACAAGACTTTCTACTTGACCCCGACATGTACTTTGTATTATAAAGTGAATGGAGGATCTCCCCATGCAAATCGCGAAACCGTTCCGATTTTCTGTCTTTGCCATCGCGGAGTGGGTGATGGTGTTGCCCGCGGCCGTATTCCTGGCCGCAGCCGCCCTGCGCCTGCTGCAACCTCGCCAATTCGAACCCGCGCATACAAGCTGGATTATCTTCGACTGGACGACCACGCACATCTCGCACCTCGGCGCAGCGATGCTGTTCCTCGTCATGCCCGGCATGGTTATACTCGCTGGTTGCGCCGCGCTTGTGCGATCTTGGCGCGAAAATCAGATCCTGCGTCAGGATGCCGCCCTGGGGCTTTCCATCTTCCGTCGCCATCTGGCGATCGGGCTTTTGACGACCGCAACCTTGCTGGCCGCGGCTATTTTCCTGTTTGGTGTCGCTCACCTCGTCACGGATTGAGGCGCACGAAAAGACGCGACGCATCTTAAACCGCCACCAAAACATCCAATCCCCTGCGGCAAGCGTATACTTCAGAGGAATGCCGTTTGCGGAGTACTGACCATGCGTGCCTTTCTGATTGCGGGCTTAATTTTTGTGGGCATTGGGGTCCTCACCTGGGCCACCGCCAAACCAAACGATGGCCGCGCCAACGCCAGGGCCACGTTTCCGAAACCCGCCGTCGACTCGCCTCTCGCTTCTGCAAAATCCACGGAAACCGCGGTTGTCTCCGGTGGCTGCTTTTGGGGGATTCAGGCTGTTTTCCAGCATCTGAAAGGCGTGGTCTCCGCCACTTCCGGCTACTCCGGCGGCGCAGCAAACACCGCCCACTACGAGGATGTCAGCACGGGAGCAACCGGCCACGCCGAATCCGTAAAAATCGTTTTTGATCCTTCCCAAATTTCCTACGGCCAGATTTTGATGATCTTTTTTTCCGTCGCCCACAACCCTACTGAGCTCAACTACCAGGGCCCCGACCACGGAACGCAATACCGCTCTTCGATCTTCTATTCGAATGGCCAGCAAAAGAAAATTGCCGAGGCCTATATTGCTCAGCTCGATTCCGCAAAGATCTATTCGCAACCCATCGTCACGCAGGTTGTTCCACTCCAGGCCTTCTACCCAGCCGAGGACTACCATCAGGACTATCTCAAGCACCATTCCTACGAACCCTACATCGTGATCAACGACCTGCCGAAACTAACCAGCCTCAAGAAGGAATTCCCCAGCCTCTATCGCGGCGACTGAAACTCTCGTCGTAGCTTCCCGGCAAAATTGCCGGCTCGTGGCCCTTCGCTTAAGTTCCTCTACGGGCGCTCCGTCACCGGTTGGCCCCCGCCGCCTGGCAAACTTGTCTTCCGCCCTCCGTTCGCCTCACCCTGCAGCAGCGCCTCGAGACTCGTATAAGCGTAGATAGTCGGCGCGTGATTTTGCATCAGGCCTCCGGTATCCGCCGTCGGCCCATAGTTGCTGTGCAAATCTCGCGCCAGCATCCTCAGCATCGCCATCTGCTGTCCGCGATGGTGCGCCGTGTGCGCAATCCGCCGCGTCATCACCCACGCCCGAGAACGCTTCACATCGAAGAACATCGTATCGCCTTCCCACCACGCTTCATCTTTCCTGCGCAACGCCTCAAGCCGTTGCCCGCTTAACTCCGCATACCGCTTCATGAATTCCAGGCGCGACTCTTCCGACGGCACGGCCGGCGCCCCCGCTTCGATCCCCAGCATGTTCCGGAACCACAAGTCTTCGCTCACGCACTGGTGCACCATGTGTTCGCGTACGCTCCGGCCCCGCGGGTCTTTCGCGTTTGGCCGGAATGGCAGGTCCTCGTCCCGAAACTCACTCCATACGCTGACCACCTTCATCCGTTCCGTCTCATAACTCTCCACAAGAAAGTCGTATCTCATCGCTTCAATCCTCTACAAAACCTCTCTGCGTCCGGCCCTCCGCGTAGGCAACGCAAGATATCACCCAAAACCGCCCTTTTCCGTAATCAAAACAGTCGTCGCACTGCCTCCTGTACCTAATTTGTACCATTGGCCAGTCGTTCCTCAACGCCGCAGCAGTCATAATTCTCGCGCACGGAGTTCTTGATCTACAAGAGACAACCACGCTCAGTCCCAGGCGCATCGCCAGCCACCAGTTGGTTCGGTCCGGCAATCGCCAGGAGGAGAATTTCTTGAACCACCTGACTCTCACGCTGACCTGTGCGCTCTTGCTTTTCTCCTCTGGATGCGCCGCTGTACGCAGTTCAGGTTCTGGAACCGCGCCCCACCCGCCCGCGCAAATCCAAGTCTCGGTTTTGCCGAATCCCGCGAGCATCAGGGGCGGCGGCTCTCAACAATTCACCGCCTCCGTCTCCGGAACGACCAACACTTCCGTCGCCTGGTCCGTCAACAACGTCGCCGGCGGCAACTCCTCCACCGGCACGATCTCCTCTTCCGGCATGTTCACCGCCCCCGCCTCTCTGCCCGATCCGAACTCGATAACGGTCCAGGCAACGAGCTCCGCGGATTCCTCCGCCAGCGGCTCAAGTAGCGTCACCCTCCTCAATCCCACTCCCGTCCTCACCGCCATCAATCCGACTTCAATCAACGTTGGCGCCCTCGCCCTCACCGTGACCGGCAGCAATTTCCTCAGCGGCTCTCAAATCCTTCTCGCGGGCGTCCCCCTCAATACAACTTACGTTTCCGCCACACAACTTACCGCCTCCGGAACCGCCTCCGCAGTCGGCATCTTCGCCGTCTCCGTCAGCAATCCCAACCCCGGCCAAAGCACCTCCTCCAGCATAAATCTCCAGGTAACTTCCACTACGCAAGCCAGCGCCTGCAGCGGCATGAGTACCGGCGCGGGGGCAAGCCTTAACGGCTTCCGTCCCTTCCCCGCGAACAACGCATGGAATCAAGATATTTCTGCCTCGCCCGCCGATCCAAATTCCGCCTCCTACATCAATTTCATCGGTTCCACTGTCCCACTCCATCCCGACTTCGGCTCCGGTCAATATCAGGGCAGCTACATCGGCATTCCTTATTCCGTCGTCGGCTCTTCGCAATCAGCGGTGAATATCCTCTTCAACGCTTACGGCGACGAAAGCGATCCGGGCCCCATGCCCGTTCCCGCCAACGCCAACATCGAGGGCTACCCCAATCCCGGCACCGGCGACCGCCACGTTCTCATCCTCGACAACAACAATTGCTGGCTCTACGAACTCTTTGGTTCCAGCTTCAATACCGACGGCTCTTGGAACGCCGCCTCCGCCGCCGTTTGGGATTTGCAAAACTACACGCAGCGACCGCTCGCCTGGACCTCCGCCGACGCCGCAGGTTTGCCCATCTTCCCCGGCCTCATCCGCTACGACGAAGCCGCCAGCGGCCAAATCGCACACGCCATCCGCTTCACGCTTCAGCACAGCACCGCCGCATACGTCTTGCCCGCAACTCACTGGGCCGCAAATTCTTCTGCACAGTTCGCCGGGCCCATGGGCATGCGCCTCCGCCTCAAAGCCAATTTCGACATCTCCGCTTTCTCCACCACCAATCAGGTCATCCTAAGAGCCCTCAAGCAATACGGCATGCTCATGGCCGACAACGGCTCTTCCATGTACGTCAGTGGCGCTCCCGACGATCGCTGGGACAATAACGATCTGCACGCCCTCTCTGCACTCACCGCCTCCGATTTTGAAGTCGTCTCCCTCGGCACCGTCTACACTTCCAGCAATCTTCCCAACGGCTCCCCGCCAACCATCGCCAGTTTCACCGCCAGCACATCCAATCCCGTATCCGCAGGCACTGCCGTCACACTCTCATGGACCGGCTCCGGCGCCTCTTACTACATCGTCTCGCCCCAAATCGGCGCAATCCGCGGCAACAGTGCCGTCGTCAATCCTTCGCAAACCACCACGTACACGCTCTACGCTACCAACCAATTCGGCCGCGCCACCGCAACTTTGACCGTTACCGTGCAGTAATCTTCTTTCACTCCGTTGCCATTCTCAGCAACAGTTGACACATCCCTTCGCGTGGAGTATCTAATCCCTCACGCGCGCCCCCGCCTCTGCCTTCCTGCTTTCACCGCGCGTATGTCCAAAACTCCAAGGAGCCCTTATGCCAGACAACGTTCGACCCATCCCGGAGGGATTCCATTCTCTTACTCCGGCAATTACCTGCAAGAATTCCGCGGCCGCCATCGACTTCTACAAGGAAGCCTTCGGCGCCACGGAAATCAACCGTATGCTCGGCCCCGGCGGCCGGGTCATGCACGCCGAGCTCCGCATCGGTGACTCCCACATCTTCGTCTCCGACGAATTCCCCGGAATGTCCGCGGCTCCCGCTTCGGGCGCGGTCGCTTCCTCCTACATCTTCCTTTACACACCAGACGTAGATAAGGTCTTCAACCGCGCCGTGGCCGCCGGTGCCCAGCTCAGCATGCCTGTCATTGACATGTTCTGGGGCGATCGCTACGGCAAACTCACCGACCCCTTCGGCCACAGCTGGGGCATCGCCACTCACGTCGAAGACGTCTCTCCCGATGAAATGATGCGCCGCTCCGCCGAGTGGACCGCCAACATGACAAAAGCCGCCGCTGCCAGCGCCGGCCAGAGCTAAACGCCGCCTCAGCTTAGATGTCCTGAGTCACAGCCCTTCCCTCCGGGGAAGGGCTGTGTACCTTATTCTTTCCTCGGCTCCCCGTCGGCGTTCATCAACTTCCAACTTATTGGCGCGTCCCTCCCAGGCGAAATCTAATTCCGGGAATGTCGGCGTCCACGCCGACGAGCGTTACAACTCTTCTCGCTGGCAAATGCGCCGTCGCCTGAATGATCAACACATCAGAGCCTGACCTCTCCAATTCTGCCTATCACTGCAAGGCTAGGGGAGCGGCGCGCCGTGCCCGACATTCCCTCAAGTCTCGTCCTGCACTTCAACACGCCCCAAATCCCAACGGTGGTACTATCACCGCTCATCGCACGAGCAAGCTCACGCCATTAGTCATCAAAGAGAGGGAAACCGGGATGAATCGAAGAAAATTGCTGAAGACAGCCATGAAAGGCGCCGCGGCGGCGCTAGTTGCACCAACACTCACACGCGCCGCAACGTCCGCCGCAATGTTCAACCGTGGCAGGTACGCCCTAGCTCCAGGCTCCGACCAAACTTATTCCGCTCGCGCCATCGAACTCGTCCAACGCTCCATTGTCATCGACATGCTCGCTCCACTCTGGATCAGCCCCTCCGCCACGTTAAAAATGCTCGGCAATCCCGAAAATTTCAAAGCTGAGGATTACGCCCCGTACCAGCAATCCGGGATCAACGTCTTTCACATCGCCATCGGCACCGGCGGTACCGACGCCTACCTCGAGACTCTACAGTTCCTTTCTGGCTACAACAATTTCCTCGCTCGCCACGACGCTTGGTTCGAGCGCGTCGAGACTCCCGCGCGCCTTGATGCCATCAAATCCTCCGGCAAAGTCGGCATCCTCCTCGGCGTCCAAAATTCCGAGCACTTCCGCAAACCAGATGACGTCGATTATTTCTACGGCCTCGGCCAGCGCGTCTCTCAACTCACCTACAACGCCCGCACGCTCATCGGTAACGGTTCAACCGAGCGCCGTGACGATGGCCTCTCCGACTTCGGCCTCGCCGTCGTCGAGCGCATGAACAAGCTTGGCATGGCCGTCGACGTCTCCCACTGCGGCGACCGCACCACGCTCGACGCGTTCGACGTCTCCAAAAAACCCGTCCTCATCACCCATTCCAATTGCCGCGCTCTCAATCCCAATCACCCGCGCTGCAAGACCGACGAAGCCATCAAAGCCATGGCAGCCAAAGGTGGCATCATGGGGATCACCGAAGTTCGCATGTTCGTCAACTCCAAAGAACCCACCTCCATCGAATCCATGCTCGATCATTACGATTACGTCGCCAAGCTCGTCGGCGTCGAGCATCTCGGTGTCGGCAGCGACATCGATCTTCTCGGCTACGACGCCATGCCTCCCGACGAATACAAGCAGCTCAAAGCCGGCTACAAAAACAGCTACGCTTTCCGCGACAAGATCGATATCGACGGATACCACTTCGCCAAACGCCCCTTCGACATCGCCGAAGGCCTCATCCGCCGCAAATATAATGACGCCCACATCGAAGCCATCCTGGGCGGCAATTTCCGCCGTGTCCTCAAACAAATTTGGACCGTCTAGTTGCGCGGCGAGAAATTCCCCGCATCGATGTTGAACGCTAATCGTGCTTGCCTCGCCGGGGTGGTTTGTATCCAAACCTCCGCTGCGATGAGCTGCAGCACAAACCCAATCCAGAACGCGATGCCAAAAAATTCATGCGGGGTTAGCCCCGAAAGACGACTCGTCGCAAAAAACAATCCAATGATCGGCCGGATCGTTGCAACCGTAAGCCCAACCGCAAAAGCGCGAATCATCCATTCGCGGTGCAACGCAATCTCATGCCGGCGTACATGCCAAAACGCCTTGCCCAGCGCGAATAGAAAAAATGTCCCAAACAGCGTCGTGGCCGCCGCCTGATTCGCCCCGCCAATCGCCGGCATCCCGAAGCTCATCACCAATGCCGAGATTCCGATCACCAGCCCGCAAATCACAAAAACGCGCCCGCTGAAGCGGTGCCACCGCAGATGCCGGGCGCGAATCGTCGAGCTGAATTGCAGCGGACCCAGGATCATGAACAGCAATCCCGGCACAATGTGAATCAGCGTAAGGATCGGATAGTGCGCGAACAAATCATCGAGTGCAGCAAACTGCGCCAGACGGGGATTGGAGTTGACGGACGGTGGATGATAGCCGTGTACCGCGATCGGCACCAGATGCGCCATTCTTCGCGCGGCCACAGCAATTCCAATGAACGCCAGGAAAATCACTGCGCTCCACAGCGCCCGCTGCCGCCCGATACCAGTCTTCATACCTGGTAATACGTTTCGTGTACCCGTTGCCTTTCAAAAGCAATTCAGAAAAATGTGCTAGCATTCTCGGGCCTTGTCTCAGAAAACTCAGAAGAACAGCCTCCTCTTCTCCGTCATCGTCCTTTTCGCCATCAACATCCTCAATTTCTACGACCGTCACGTCCCCGGCGCCCTCGTCGAGCCCATGCGCAAGGAGTTTCACCTCGATGACACCCAGATCGGCCTCCTCGGTAGCGCCTTCATCTGGATTTACGCGATTATCGGCGTCCCTCTCGGCCGCATCGCCGATTCCGCAAGCCGCAAGAAACTTCTCGGCTGGGGAGTTGTGATCTGGACAGCGCTGACCGCATCTGCGGGCCTCGTCACCACCTACCCCCTGCTTCTTTTATCGCGTGCGGGCGTTGGAGTCGGCGAAGCGGCCTGCGCGCCCACGGCAACAAGCTGGCTCGGTGATCTTTTTCCCCCCGCCAAACGCTCTCGCGTGCTGGCGCTCTTCATGCTCGGCGTCCCAATCGGCGGCGCCCTCGGCTATTTCTTCAGTGGCCCACTCGCGCAAGCTTACGGCTGGCGCGCCGCCATGGTTTTTGCCGCCGCGCCTGCGCTTCTGCTTGTACCTGCCTTACTTCTGCTTAAAGAACCGGAGCGCGGCGCCAGCGAAATCCATCGCGCTCCCCTCGTCCCCTCCCCGTTGTGGAGCGTGCTACGCATTCCGACTATTTGGTGGATCATCGCCTCCGGCGCTCTGCTCAATTTCAACGCGTACGCTTTCGCCACTTTCTTGCCCGCGTTTCTAAGCCGCGTGCACGGCCTCTCGCTGGCAAAATCCGGCATCGCCACTGGGATCGTCTATCTCGTCGGCGGCGTGAGCGGCGGCGTAATCGCCGGCTATCTGGGTGATTCGATCGTTCATCGCCGCAAAGACGGGCGCATGCTTTGCGCTGCTGCACTGGCCCTGCTCACCATACCCTTTGCTTGTGTGGGCATACTTCAGCCCGCCGGCTCTCTATTCATCGCTATGCTGTTCCTGGCGCTGGCTTATTCTTCGCTCACCACTTACTACGGCCTGGTGTACTCGGCAATTCAGGACATTGTCGCGCCCAACCAGCGCGGCACGGCGATGGCGATCTATTTCATGGCTATGTACATGTGCGGAGCATCCTTCGGTCCTCTCCTCACCGGTAAATTGAGCGATGTGCTTGCGCACCGCGCTGCGGCGCTGGCCGGCTCGGCAACCGTCACGGAAACTTTCCGCGCCATTGGCCTTCAGCAAGCCATGTTGATCATCCCGGTTCTCTGCACCGCGCTCGCCTTCGTGCTGTATATGGGATCGCGAACCATCATTGCCGACATTGCACAGCGAGAGTCTCCCGCTCACGTCGCGACGGTAGACGCGTCTTAGCCAAAGACGGTTAGAATGGTTAATCGGGGTGAAGAATGAAAGCCGGCAAACAACAGAACAAAAAGCCTCATGTAGATCTCCCCTGGGCCAAGCGCATTCAGCGCGAAGTCATTGGTTGGATATGGGTCGTTCTCATCTTCTTGCTGGTCAACGGAACGCTTGGCCAGGCGCGTGTGATTCCGTCGGGGTCCATGGAGAACACTCTCCTGATCGGCGACCACCTGATCATGAGCCGTGTCGGCTACGACGCCGGCGTTCCTTTCACTCACTTGCATCTGTCGCTGTGGCGCAATCCCAAGCGCGGCCAGCTCGTGATTTTCACCCCGTTTGTCCCGCAGGAAACTTCGGACATCGTGAAGCGCGTCATCGGCCTTCCCGGAGAAACGGTGGATATTCACGACGGCAGTGTGTGGATCAACGGACAAAAACTTTCCGAGAACTACACAACTGGGCCCAGTGAGCCTTACGATTTGCACCGGCCCTATAAGATTCCCCAGGATTGTTATTTCGTCATGGGCGACAACCGCGGAAATTCCTACGACAGCCGCTTCACCGGCTGCGTGCCGCGCAAAAACATTATCGGCACTCCGGTAATGATCTACATGTCTCTGGATGCATCGCCGGAGGCCTGGGAATCCGGGCAACTCCGCGAGCGCTTCCTCGCGTATGCAAATGCCGTGCTTCATCCGGGCGAGATTCGCTGGCATCGCCTTTTCACGACGTTTTGAAGCGGGCGTGCTCGCTGCAGTTTGAACTCGAACTGCGATTACGATTCTTGACGAAGGGAAATCGGTGAAATGAACGAAACGCCGCAACAGTACGCGCAGCGGATTCTCGGTCACGTGGAAGGAAAGGACCCGCTCAAGGCGCAGTCTGCAACCGCGAAGAAATTAGAACGTCTGGTGAAGGGCACCCCCGCTTCCAAGCTGCGCAAACGGCCGGGCCCGGATAAATGGTCCGTGAGCGAAATCATCGCGCACATGGCCGATACCGAGATCGTCATTGGATGGCGTATCCGCTCTATCCTCGGCGCGCCGGGAACGCCCATTCAGGCGTATGACCAGGATGCCTGGGCGGCCGCCGGGCTCTACGCCAAGCGAGACCCGCGCAAAAGCATTGAACAATTTCGCGCCGTGCGCGACGCAAACCTCGCGATCTACAAATCACTTTCGCCGGAACAGTGGAAGCGCTATGGCATACATGCGGAACGCGGCGAAGAGAGCCTCGAACGGATCGCGCTCATGATAGCCGGGCACGACATCAATCATATTTTGCAAATTGAGCGCATCCTCGCGCCGAAAAAATAAACTTCCGCATCCCCCGCGCCCAGGCCGTGCCGATTCTTATTCGTCGCCGCGGACGCGCCACCAGTCGAGCCGCTGAAACTCCGCCAATTTTTCAGCGCCATGGTCGCGGTACCAATTCTTCCAGGCTTGAGGATCGCTGGGAACATTCGCATCGGCGATTTCGCGCAACGCCAGGTAGCTCCAGCCTCTCATTTGCGCGTTGGTGCTGGGGTTTGCTGTGAGCTCAAGAAACTTCGGCACCATGCGCATGCGCTGCACGCGTGTGAAATTCCCGCAATCGGAAAGGTTACAGCCGGCGCGGTCGCGAACGCCGTTCGCAGGATCCTGCGTAAAGGATTCGAACAGTTCGTCGAGCGCTTCATCCTTGCCAAGATAGCGCATGCCTTCGACGGCCCACTGCCGGACGTACGCGTCCGGATCGTGTTTCGCATAATTCAGCAATACCGGATGAATTCGTTCGTACGCAATTCCCCGCCCCGCAAGCATTCCCAGAAAATAAACAGCCGCGGCCCGGTATTTCAAATCCGTGCGCGCGCGTTCGATCAGCAGTTCGGCGGCTTGTTCATTTTTCTTCCAGCCATCCAGGGTGAGATTGATGTCCGCATTGGCATAGCGCACGCGGAGATCGCTCGAATATTCCGAGCGCCGCTCCAGTTGCTTCATCCGTTCGCTCAAATGGATGTGTCCCACCCAGCTTTCCGCTTGCTGTTCGAACAGCTCGAGCGCGCGCTCGTCGTGGCCAATGGCGCGTTCCAGCAATTCCTCCGCTTGATCCTGGGCAGGCAGAGCGAGTACGCGTTCTGCATCGGCGTCGGTCATGGGCCCTGCAAAAGTTCGGCGCGGCGGAACCGCATTCGCAGGTGTAGCCGCGCGGGATCCATTTGCGTGCGACCTACTTGCCCGGGAAGCGCTTGCCACTGACTTCAGAGTGGAGAACCGCCATCCCTGCCAGGCAAACATTCCAGCAACACACAGTCCAAACATAGCAAAGGAAGCAACCGTCGACGCTCGCGACGGAGGCCGGGTTTGCTGCCAGCCGGTGCGCGAAGATCCTGGCTGCAAAGAACCAATGAGTTGCTGGCCGGGCTTTGCCGAGCCGGAAACAGTTTGGCCGGGCTGTGGCGGAGGGCCGTAAGGCGAATCCATTTCCACGCGTGTGTCAATTTTCAGTCCTGCGAGAGTCTCTATTTGTGAAACGATCCAGCGAGCTTCCTGGCGGCTCGCTATTTCATCCGCTAGCGTAAACCGGCGTCCGTTTTTTGTGCGCAGGCGAATGGCGTACATGGACTCTCCACCATTGCCGCCCTGCTGGCCGCTGGTAACCGGAACAATGGTGTCGATTTCAGAAATAGCGAAACGCTTCGCAGACCCGATGCCGAGGATTCTTTTAGTTGAAATAATTTCGCCGTTCCCGACGCGGATCCGCGACGTTCCGAGAACAACGTGAAAACAAATCAAGATCATTAAGAGATCAAAAAATCCGAAAACCAAACCAAAAAACCAGGGAGCACTGGAATGAAACAGAAAATAAACAACTCCACTCCAGATCGCCGTGAAAACAAGAAGAAATAGGGCGCGAGAAGGTGTGCGAAAAGCTGGAAAGTAAAATTCCGTCCCGCCGGCTTGCGAAGAAATCACAACTTTCGTATGTGCAGGCGCTGCGACCGGAGCCGAATCGGTCACGCTGGAAGACTCGGATGAAAATCCAAGTGTTTCCGACGAAGAAGCAGCCGGCGACAGCTCTGCAGCAGAAGAAGTCTTAAAGACGGGCAGTTCGAAATCGTCAGCGTAATCAATGCCGGGAACATCCGCTTTAGCGTGGAGAAGCCAGAGAACTTGATCCGACGCATTGTCGTGATCCGTCACGTAAGCGTCGGGCGGGATTTCGAAATCCACCGGGATCGTTCTGCCGAGCGGATCCATCCCGATGGCTCCAAACGGCACGTTCTGATCGGTTTGCCAGAGAACGGTTTGCACCGTGGAGCGGTTGTTGCCCGAGCCGGTAATCGTCCTGCGAACACAAGAGAGGCGAAGGTCGATGCCGTGCGCCGCGTCTGCGTCGAGTTTGAGATGAATCCTTCC